>NZ_JBFTJJ010000007.1:0-214421 GCF_056395365.1 Variovorax sp. 10L421 | reverse complement strand
GTACGGGAGGCTTCGTCCGATCGTGCCACTTCCGCCGGCATCGTCTGCAGCGTGCAGCTCTCTGACAGGTCACAGGTGCGCTTCGCGCTGAGGTAGAAGCGCACAAACTCCGCCCACCAAGCGCGTCCGTGCTTTTCTTGAAAGTACAGCACGCCACCTCGCAATTCGGCCATGCCTTGTGCGACCGACTCTCGGAATGCGTCAGCCTTYGAGTCGAAATGAACGTAGAAAGCACCCGATGTCAGGCCTGCTTCCTTCGCCAGGCCGTCCACCCCGATCCCGCCGAATCCGGCTTTGCGAAACCCGCGACCTGCGCCCTCCAGGATGCGCTGCCGCGTCTGCACCTTCTGTTCGGACCTTGACACGAGGAACTCCTTCGACATGTGAAGTCGACGATTGTAGTTGTTCAAAACACGATCGTTATGTATTATCGAATAACGGTCGTTACTTGAAATGCCCTGCAGATCGCAGCGTGTGAGTCGACACCGTTCCTTYCACTTGGAGTACCCATGCCACTTACGCTCACCCTCACCGAAGGCGTTCTCCCCAAAGGCCAGGAGAAAGTCGCGTTCAGYCGCCTGTCCGATGCCATGCTCAAGTGGCACGGCCTTACAGGAAACAAGGCGTTGACGCCCAACATCGTTGGCTCGATTCACGTCTTGCCGAAGGAGCACACGTACTCCGGATCAAAGGAGGCCTCCGTGGCCTTCGTCGAATGGAAGGTTCCATCCTTCGCGTTCGCCAGTCGGGATGTGCAAGTCGGCTACATCGAAGAAGCCACGAGCATCATTCATGARCTGTCTGGCGCGCACCACCCGAAGGAGCGCATATGGGTCAACGTGGTGCACGCSGTGGACGGGGCCTGGGGCATTGCCGGGACGGCCCTCACCAATGCGCAGCTCGGCGAAGGGGCCGCTTCGKCCTGACACATCCGCGGGGCAGCAACACGGTCTCCCGGAGCGGTGCGGACCTTGTCGTAGCCCCGTGCACATCCAACTACGCCATCATGCAACTCTCGAACTATCTGTTCTTCACCACAACCTGCGATCAGGCTCTGTCTTTCTACACTGAGGGGCCAGGCCTGCTCTTCTATGCCTCAGACAACGAAGACGCTGAGCCGATGCGGGGCTCCGCGCACTTGCTCGCGATGGACGACCGAGATTCCACGGACAAGCTCTTCCTGGCTCTGGGTGCCGGCGGGACAATCACGACCCCTTTGGGCATCCAGTCCTGGGGCGACTACTACGGCAAATTGACCGATCGTTTCGGTGTTCAGTGGATGTTGAATTGCGCTGAGTGAGATCGTTGGCAGCGCACCTGTCGAGCACGGCCTTCTTGGTCAAGGTCTCCTTCGGAGCAAGCCGACGATCGGCAACGGCCCCAGTCGCCGGCAACCCTTCGGCTGCAGCCGGCGCAATGTGATCCGAACCCGTCATTCACTGTGGGCGGACTGGCGGCACATTTCGCTCCAAAATAATTGCCGCGTTCGGCCAGGAGCGGGCGTTCGGCAGATGACGTGACAAGATCCTGTCGACATTTAAGCCGCGGCTCCCACATCAAGGCGCGCTGCGGCGCAGGAACACATGCGTGGCTCGCTCGCCTGCCACCTGCCGTTCGCAGCGGTAGCCCAGCGCCGGCAGGTCCAGGCCTGCGAACAGCGCCTCGCCCTTACCCAGCAGCACTGGCCGTACGGCCAGGTGCAGTTCGTCGATCAGCCCGGCCTTCAAGTATTCGCGCACGGTGGCCACGCCGCCGCCCACGCGTACGTCGCGCGCACCCGCGGCGGCTTGCGCCAGCGCCAGCGCCTCATGGATGCCGCCAGTGACGAAGTGGAAGGTGGTTCCGCCCTGCAGCGTCAATGGCGCGCGGGCATGGTGGGTCAGCACGAAGACCGGCACGTGGTATGGGGGCTCGTCGCCCCACCAGCCTTTCCAGCTCTCGTCGGGCCAAGGACCGCGCACCGGCCCGAACATGTTGCGCCCGAGGATCCATGCACCTATTCCGGCGAAGCCTTGTTCGGCGATCTCGTTGTCGATGCCGATCTCGCCGTTGGCCTCGCCCGTCTTGTGCATCTGCTGCCAGACGCGCGTAGGAAAGAACCAGTCCATGAGTTCGGGACCGCGAACGCCAAGCGGGTTCTCCAGGCTCTGGTCCGGGCCGGCCGCGAAGCCGTCGAGCGAAACGCCGAAGCTGCGCACGAGCAATCGGGTCATGGAGCGTCTCCCAAAAAAACAGCCGCAGTTTAGCGCCGGCGGCGCCCAACGGGGGCAACAAGGCTGGCGGCAAAGTTCGCGAAGGAGAACGCGGCAGTGGAGATGACTGCAACGCTCGCTCCTCATCTTCGGCTGAGTCGCAGGAACGTTCTACCGGAACAGCCGCCCTTGAGCGCGCGCCCCGCAGAACTCCCTCAGCGCCCCACCGCTCCGCGCGCCAGAGTCTCCGACGGCCGCTCCCCAAAGCGTGCACGGTACTGCGCAGCGAAATGGCCCAGGTGCAGAAAGCCGTATTTCTCCGCGGCTTCACGTACGCCGCCGCCATTGCTTGCCGCCGACACGAGCAGCTCGGCCCGCACCCTGTCGAGCCTGAGCTCCCGCATGAATTCCATCGGCCCCTGGTCCGCGTGCTGGCGAAACGCCAGCTGCAGCGCACGCGCGCTGCAACCGACTTCGCTGCATATGTCGGCCAGCGACAAGGGCTGATCGGCATGCGCCGCCATGAAATCCTGCGCCCTTCGCACGGCGCGCGGCAGCAGGCTGCGTTGCGCATCGCTGGCCAGGGCACGCGAGTGATTGTGGCCGGCCGACATCAGCAGGCTGGACATCAGGTATTCCTCGGCGTGCTCTGCAAGGCGGCTGCCGGCCTGTAGCGCATTGCCGCTGGCTTCGAGCGTGAGCCGCAGGTAGTCGATGAAGTGCACCAGCGGCGCGAGCGCCGGGTTGTCGAGCGGCACGCCGAGGTCGAACACCAGCGCCTGCCGCACGGGCGCCTGCAGCATCGACTCGAGCCGCGACAGCAGCGCCGCCCGGGCCAGCCGCACGATCAGGTGCGGGCTGTCGTCGGCCCAGCGCATGGAGAGCGGCTCGGTCGGCGACGGCAGCGAGGCAAGGCTGGGCGTGGCGTCGATCCGCTGCGCACCGCAGCGGATTTCGGCGCCGCCGCGCAACGGAATCTGCAACAGGAAGAAATCCTGCAGATAGCCCGGCTCGATCTGCACGCCCGGGCCGTACTGCACGTAGTTGAGGCTCACGTCACGGTGCAGGCGCGCGCTGTGGTGGCAGGCGTCGAGCTCGGTGCGGGGCCGCAGCATGGTCAGGCCGTGCGGGCAGAACACGCGGGCCACGCTTTCGCGCGCCTCGTCCATGTCGTGGCTCTCGAACAATCGATAACGCTGCAGCGGCAGCCGGGGGGTCATGGCAGCGGTTTCCATGGGGCCAGGCCACCCTAGCAAAAAGCATCCCAGCCCACAATTCGGATCGCCCCTCGGCAAAAACATGCGCGCCAGGGACAGGGCCTGCGCTTGCGGGATGCGCCGGCGCCCCCTCGCCTCCTAAGGTACGACCCACGGGCCAACCCGGCCCGGTCGATCCACCAAGGAGAGCAAGCGTCATGTTCAAGGGACTCGAAGGCAGGAGCGCCATCGTTACCGGCGGCTCCACATTGATAGGGGCCGGCGTGGTGCGTGCACTGCACGCGGCCGGCGTGAAGGTCGTGGTCGCGGACATCGACGCCGGCAACGGGCAGGCTCTGGCCGATTCGCTCGGCACCGGCGCGTGCTTCGTACACACCGACATCACCGACGACGCCCAGGTGGCGGCGTGCGTTGCACAGGCGGTGGAGCGGCACGGCGGCGTGCACTTCCTGATCAATCTCGCGTGCTCGTACTTGGACGACGGCTTCAAGTCGCCGCGCGCCGACTGGCTCACATCGTTCAACGTGAATGTGGCGAGCGCGGTGGCGATGCTGCAGGCGGTGCATCCGCACATGGCCGCGGCAGGCGGCGGCGCGGTGGTCAATTTCACGAGCATCTCGTCGCGCGTGGCGCAGACGGGGCGATGGCTCTACCCGGTCAGCAAGGCCGCGATGGCGCAGCTCACGCGCAACATGGCGATGGACCTTGCGCCCGACCGCATTCGCGTGAACGGCGTGTCGCCGGGCTGGACGTGGTCGGCCGTGATGGACCGGCTCAGCGGTGGCGACCGGGCCAAGACCGATCGCGTGGCCGCGCCCTATCACCTGCTGGGGCGCGTCGGCGATCCGGATGAGGTGGCGCAGGTGGTGCTGTTCCTGTGCTCGGACCACGCGAGCTTCGTGACCGGCGCCGACTACGCAGTGGACGGCGGCTACGCCGCCATGGGCCCGGAGCAGGCCGTGCCCGCCATTCCCAGGTTGATGGACTGACCGGCAAGCAAGCAAACAGACAAGGAGCAAGGCAATGAAGCGAATCGCAATCGTCGGCGCGGGCCAGTCGGGCCTGCAACTGGGGCTCGGCCTGCTGGGCGCGGGCTACGAGGTCACGATGTTCAGCAACCGCACGGGCGACGACATACGCAGCGGCAAGGTGATGTCGAGCCAGTGCATGTTCCACACCTCGCTGCAGATCGAGCGCGACCTGGGGCTGGACCATTGGGCGAAGGAATGCCCCACGGTGGACGGCATCGGCCTGGCCGTGCCGCATCCGGAGCAGAAGGGAGCCAAGGCCATCGACTGGGCGGCCCGGCTGAATTCGAGCGCGCAGTCGGTCGACCAGCGCGTGAAGATCCCGGCATGGATGGCGGAGTTCCAGCGCAAGGGCGGCGAACTGGTCTTCAAGGACGCGGGCATCGACGAGCTCGAGACCTGCGCGCAAAGCCACGACCTCACGCTGGTGGCGAGCGGCAAGGGCGACATCTCGAAGCTGTTCGAGCGCGACGCCCACAAGTCGCCCTACGACAAGCCGCAGCGCGCGCTGGCGCTGACCTACGTGAAGGGCATGGCGCCGCGCGAGCCATTCTCGGCCGTCTGCTTCAACCTGATTCCCGGCGTCGGCGAGTACTTCGTGTTCCCTGCGCTGACCACCACGGGGCCCTGCGAGATCATGGTGTTCGAGGGCGTGCCCGGCGGGCCGATGGACTGCTGGGCGGACGTGAAGACGCCGCAGGAGCACCTCGCGCGCAGCAAGTGGATCGTCGACACCTTCACGCCGTGGGAGGCCGCGCGCTGCAGTGACATCGAGCTGACCGACGACAACGGCATCCTCGCAGGCCGCTTCGCGCCCACCGTGCGCAAGCCGGTGGCCACCCTGCCGTCGGGGCGCAAGGTACTGGGCCTGGCCGACGTGGTGGTGCTCAACGACCCGATCACCGGCCAGGGCTCGAACAACGCGGCCAAGTGCGCCGACTCTTACCTGAAGAGCATCCTCGCGCGCGGCGACGGTCCCGGCGATGCGGCGTGGATGCAGCAGACCTTCGACCGCTACTGGTTCGGCTACTCGCAATGGGTCACGCAGTGGACCAACATGCTGCTTGCGCCGCCACCGCCCCACGTGCTCAAGCTGCTCGGCAGCGCCGGTGCGATGCCGCCGCTGGCCAGCGCGATCGCCAACGGCTTCGACGATCCACGCACCTTCTTCCCGTGGTTCGCGGACCCGGTGGAGGCGGACCGCTACATCGAGACCTGGGCGGCCGCCGCCTGACGCGGGTACAGCGTATGACAAGACGCGTGGCCATCGTCGGCGCCGGGCAGTCCGGCATGCAACTCGCGCTGGGCCTGCAACGGGCCGGGCACGAGGTGACGGTTTTCTCGAACCGCACGGCGCGGGAGATCTTCGAAGGGCCGGTCATGTCCAGCCAGTGCATGTTCGAGACCGCGCTGCAGACCGAGCGCGAGCTCGGTCTGGACTTCTGGGCCGGTGAATGCCCGTGCGTGGAAGGCATCGGCATGACGGTGCGCAACCCGCAGGGTGGCAAGGCCATCGAATGGAGCGCAAGGCTCGACGGACCGGCGCAGTCGGTCGACCAGCGCATCAAGATCCCCGGATGGATGAATGCGTTCGAGCAGCGAGGCGGCCGCCTCGTGCTGCAGGACGCGGGGCTCGGCGAGCTGGATGCATGTGCGCAAACGCACGACCTCGTGGTCGTGGCCAGCGGCAAGGGCGAGATCTCGAAGCTGTTCGAGCGCGATGCCGAGCGCTCCCCGTTCGACGCACCGCAGCGCGTGCTGGCCCTCACCTACGTGAAGGGCATGCTGCCGGCGCAGCCGTATGCGCGGGTGTGCTTCAACCTGATTCCCGGCGTCGGCGAGTACTTCGTGTTCCCTGCGCTGACCACCACGGGGCCCTGCGAGATCATGGTGTTCGAAGGCGTGCCCGGCGGTCCTATGGATTGCTGGACGGACGTGAAGACACCGCAGGAGCACCTCGCGCGCAGCAAGTGGATCCTCGACACCTTCCTGCCCTGGGAAGCCGAGCGCTGCCGGCACATCGAACTGGCCGACGACAACGGCGTGCTCGTCGGCAGCTTCGCACCGACGGTGCGCAAGCCGGTGGCCACGCTGCCTTCCGGGCGCAAGGTGCTGGGCCTGGCCGACGTGGTGGTGCTCAACGACCCGATCACCGGGCAGGGCTCGAACAACGCGGCCAAGAGCGCCGACATCTGTCTCAAGCGCATCCTCGAGCACGGCGACGCGCCATTCGATGCCGAGTGGATGCAGCAGACCTTCGACCGCTACTGGGAAGGCTATGCACGCTGGGCCACCGCATGGACCCACAGCCTGCTCGCGCCGCCCCTGCCCCACGTGCACAAGCTGCTGCAGAGCGCCACGCACATGCCCCCGGTGGCGAGCACGCTGGTCAACGGCTTCGACGATCCGCGCACCTTCGCGCCTTGGTGGTTCGATGCCGCGGAGGCCGACCGCTTCCTGGAAGCCAGGGCCCGCGAGGCGGCAGTCGACCGGTTCGACCGCCGCGACTTCCGCAAGGCGCTGGGCCAGTTCTCGACCGGCGTGACCGTCATCACCACGCGCGCCATCGACGGGCGCCGCGTGGGCATGACGGCCAATTCGTTTTCATCGGTGTCGCTCGACCCGCCGCTGGTGCTGTGGAGCCTGGCCCGCAACGCACCGAGCGTGGCGGATTTCACCGGCGCCAGCCATTTCGCGATCAACGTGCTGGCGGCGCACCAGCATCACCTGTCGCGCCAGTTCTCGACGCCGCAGGCCGACAAGTTCGGCGGCGTGGATTGCTGCGAGGGCACGGCAGGCGTGCCGCTGCTCAACGACGTCATCGCACGATTCGTCTGCCGCAACGTGCGGCAGTACGATGGGGGCGACCACCTCATCTTCATCGGCGAAGTGGAGCGGTACGACCGCTTCGATGGCGAGCCGCTGGTCTTTCACTCGGGCTACTACCAGGTGACGACGCGGCACCCGGAATGTTTGCAATAGAACGCACACGGAGAACCACATGCAAGAGAAAGCTCAGGCTTCAGGCCACTACATCGAAATGAAAGCCGCCGACGGCAGCGGCACCTTCCGCGGCTACCTCGCGCTGCCTGCGGCGGGCACGGGCCCCGGCCTGGTGATCGCCCAGGAAATCTTCGGCATCAACCACACCATGCGCGAGGTGGCCGATTACTATGCCGAAGAAGGCTACGTGGCGCTGGTGCCCGACCTGTTCTGGCGGCAGGAGCCGAACGTGGAGCTCGGCTACAGCGAGGCCGACTGGCAGCGCGCCTTCGCGCTCTACGGCGGCTTCGACGAAGCCAAGGGCATGGAAGACATGCAGACCGCCATCGATGCGCTGCGCGCGCGCGCCGAGGTGCCCGGCAGGAAGGTCGGCGTGCTCGGCTTCTGCCTCGGCGGCAAGCTCGCATACCTGGCCGCATGCCGCACCGACGCGGACGCGGCGGTCGGCTACTACGGCGTGGGCATCGACGCCGCGCTCGGCGAGGCCGACCGGATCAAGCGGCCGCTCACGCTGCACATCGCCGAGCTCGACAAGTTCTGTCCGCCCGAGGCGCGCGACCGCATCGTCGCCACGCTCAAGGGCCGCCCCGGCGTTTCCCTGTACGTGTATCCGGGCATGGACCACGCCTTCGCGCGCGCCGGCGGCGAGCACTTCCACAAGCCTTCTGCGCTGATGGCGCACGAGCGCAGCATCGCCACGCTGAAGGACGCCATCGGCCCGCACTACGACCTCTCGGCGCTGTGGGACAAGCACTGCGAATACGAGTTCGCCACGCGCAACGTCGACGACACGATGAGCACCATGGTGGCCGAGCCGTACGTCAACCACATTCCCACGATGACCGGCGGCGTGGGCTACAAGGCGCTGCATGCGTTCTATACGAACCACTTCGTCAACAGCAATCCGCCCGACACCTCCCTGGTGCCCATCTCGCGCACAGTGGGCGCTACGCAGGTGGTCGACGAGATGCTGTTCTGCTTCACGCACACCACCGAGATCCCGTGGATGCTGCCGGGGGTCAAACCGACCGGAAAGCGCGTGGAGATACCGCTGCTCGCGGTCATCAAGTTCCGCGGCAACAAGCTCTATCACGAGCACATCTATTGGGACCAGGCCAGTGTGCTGGTGCAGGTCGGACTGCTCGATGCGAAGCTGCTGCCGATGGCGGGCATCGAGACGGCGCGCAAGCTGCTGGACGAGACGCTGCCGTCGAATACGTTGATGACGCGTCAGGGGGCGACCGGGGCTTGAAGGGACGCCGCGGCACTTCACGCCTCACTGTGCAATGTCGGCCGCGATTTTCTCCAGCACCTCGCGCGGCCGTTCGGTGATCACGTCGCCATGGCTCACCACGATACGCGCCAGCGCCGGTTCGGCCGCCCAGGCACGCAGTGCAGCCGCCAGCGCCGCATGGTCCTTGACGAACATCTTTTCGCCCACCCAGGGCATCTGCGGTTCCTTGACGCCAAAGCCCATGAGACGCGCCATCACCTTGGCGCCCAGGCCGTCTGGATGGTGCACGTTGGCAATGATGTCGTTGACGACCAGCGAGGTGCCGTCCGCGCGCCGGATGACCAGGGCGGCCTCCTTGTCGCCGACGCCCGGCACGGTCTGGAACGCCACGGTCGGGTCGTCGAGCACGTCCGTGATCGCATCCACCGGCGCGGCCTCGGCCACGGCTTCGCGCGCGCCGGGCGGGCAGACAACCTTCGCAGTCGGATAGCGCCGCTTCCAGGCCTTGAGATCGAGGCGGTGCGATGCGCCGGGCACGATCAGAAAGTCGACCGACCCCAGCGCTTCGAGCTGCGCCATCTGCGGCTCGCTCAGCGCAATGGCACTCCACACGGCGAGTCGCCGGCCCCGCAATGTGAGCACGGTCATCCGGCGTGGAAAATGGCCGAGCGGCATGACGATTTCGCCCGCCACGGTGTGCAAGCCTTCGCCGAGCATTTCAAGCGGGCCGTGCTTCTCGACCTTCCATTCGTCGTTGAGTCTGGACATCTGGATACCTCCGTTTTGTTGAACGTCGATATGCAGCAACCTGAGCCTGTGGCTCGCGCCGCGCCGCCGGCCTCTTGCGCCAGTTCACGTAGGAATAGCGATGCCCGAAACAACTTCCTTCAGGATTTCAGCGGAAGACCCCGTCAGGCCGCGACAGCCTCGGCGCCCGCATCCGCGAAATCGATCAGCACCTTCATCGCCTTCTGCCGGTCGCTCGCCAGCTCGAAGGCCTGGCGCGCCTGCAGCATCGGGAAGGTGTGCGTCACCACCGGCGACAGGTCGACGCGCCCTTCGTTGATGAGCCGCACCGCGAGCGCGAATTCCGCATGGAAGCGGAACGAGCCGCAGATGCTGAGTTCCTTGGCCACCACCATGTTCTGCGGAATGCTCACGTCGCCGCCCAGCCCCAGCTGCACGACCACGCCGCGCGGGCGCATCACCTCGAGCCCGTCGCGCAGCGCGCGCTCGTTGCCCGAGCATTCGAGCATCACGTCGAAGGTGCCCTTGTCGGCCGAATGGCGCGACACCCAGGCCTTGTCCTGCGCGACGTTGATGACGTTGTCGGCGCCCATGGCGCGCGCGATGGCCAGCGGCTCGTCGACCACGTCGGTGGCGGTGATCTCGGCCGCCCCGTGCGCGCGCGCCGCCGCGATGGCCAGCACGCCGATGGGCCCGCAACCCGACACCAACACCCGCTTGCCCAGCAGCGGACCGGCGCGCGACACGCCGTGCAGCCCCACCGAGAACGGCTCGGCCAGCGCGGCCAGGCGCAGCGGCACGTGCTCGGCCACCTTCACGCACTGCGTGGCCTCGCACAGCAGCATGTTGCGGAAGGCGCCCTGCACGTGCGGCGTGCGCATCGCGCTGCCATAGAAGCGCATGTCGAGGCACTGGTTGGGCAGGCCCTCGAGGCAGAACTTGCAGGCGCCACACGGACGGCTCGGGTTGACGGCCACCTTGTCGCCGATGCGCACGCTCTCCACGCCGGGCGCCACCGCCACCACGGTGCCGGCCACTTCATGGCCCAGCACCATCGGCTCCTTGATGCGCACGGTGCCAAAGCCGCCGTTGTGAAAGTAGTGCAGGTCGGAGCCGCAGATGCCGCCCATGCCGACCTTCACCAGCACCTGGCCCGGGCCGATCTCGCCGGCGTCCTGTTCGTCCAGGCGCAGATCGTCGGGGGCGTGGATCACGAGGCACATACAACGCAAACGCATGATGTTTCTTCCTTCAGGCAACGGGAGTGACCAGGGGCTGGCCCGCGAAGTGGGCTTCGAGGTTGCGGCGCACGAGTTCGCCCATGGCGCGGCGCGTCTGTTCGGTGCCGCTGCCATGGTGCGGGTGCAGCACCACGTTGTCGAGCGCGGCAAAGCGCGGGTCGATGCGCGGTTCGTTGAGGAACACGTCGAGCGCGGCGCCGGCAATGGCGCCCGCCTCCAGCGCCTGCAGCAGCGCGCCTTCGTCGACGGTGGTGCCGCGCGACACGTTCACCAGCCAGCCCTGCGGGCCCAGCGCCTGCAGCACCTCGGCATTGACGATGCCGCGCGTGGCTTCGCCGCCGGGCAGGATGACGATGAGCACGTCGCACCAGTCAGCCATGGCGGACAAGCTTGCGAAGTGACGGTGCGGACTGTCTTGCTTCGGCGTGCGGCTGAAGTAGCCCAGCTCCACGTCGAAGCCCGAGAGCCGGCGCGCGATGGTGCTGCCGATGCGGCCGAAGCCCGCAATGCCGATGCGCTGGCCGAAGACGCGCGTGGTCAGCGGCATGCCGCCGTTGGCCCATGCACCGCTGCGCACGAACCGGTCGCCCGCCGGAATGCGGCGCTGCAGCGCGAGCGTGAGCCCCACGGCGAGATCGGCCACGTCGCCGTTGAGCACGTCGGGCGTGTTGCTCACGCGGATGCCGCGCGCACGGCAGGCGGCGAGGTCGATGCCGTCGGTGCCCACGCCGTAGCAGGCGATCAGCTCCAGCTTCGGCAGCGCGGCGATCAGCTCGGCATTCGCGCCCAGTTCGCCACGCGTGGCGACCGCGCGAATGTGCGGCGCGTGCTCCGCAATGAAGGCCTGCCGGTCGGGCGCTTCCCACAGGCGGTGCAGCGTGTAGGCGGCCTGCATCGGCGCCATGTCCCATTCCGGGTAGGCGCCGGGCATCAGCACGTGCGGGGATGTAGCGGTAGCGGTCAAGCGGGTCTCTCCTGCGGATGTCGATTCAATCAGATACCGGTAACTTTAATCGCCAACATGAAATAACGCCAGCGCAGGTTTTACCCATTGACGACTACAAAAGATACCGGTAACTTATCCGGCTGTCATGGACCAGGAGCCTCCCTTGAAACTGTTCGACCTTTCCGGGCGCACCGCCCTCATCACCGGCTCCAGCAAGGGCATCGGCTTCGCGCTGGCCGCGGCGCTGGGCAACGCCGGGGCGCGCGTGGTGCTCAATGCACGCGACGCCGCGGCGCTCACCGCCGCCCGTGACGCCCTGCGCGCCAAGGGCATCGCGGCCGAGGCCATGGCCTTCGACGTGACCGACGCCGCCGCGGTGGAAGCGGGCGTGGCCGCCATCGAAGCCGACATCGGCGCCATCGACATCCTCGTCAACAACGCCGGCATGCAGCACCGCGGCGCGTTCGCCGAATTCCCGGTCGATGCCTGGCACAAGATAGTCACCACGAACATCGACAGCGTGTTCCTGGTCGGCCGCTTCGTGGCCCAGCGCATGATCGAGCGCAAGCGCGGCAAGATCATCAACGTGTGCTCGGTGCAAAGCGAGCTGGGCCGCCCGGGCATTGCGCCCTACGCCGCCACCAAGGGCGCGGTGAAGATGCTCACCAAGGGCATGGCGATCGACCTCGGCAAGCACGGCATCCAGGTCAACGGCCTCGGGCCGGGCTACTTCAAGACCGAACTCACGCAGGCGCTGGTGGCCGACGAGGCCTTCACGGCATGGCTCTCGGGCCGCACGCCCGCCGGCCGCTGGGGCGACGTGGAAGAGCTGGGCGGTGCGGCCATCTTCCTGGCTTCGGACGCGTCGAGCTTCGTCAACGGCCACATCCTGTATGTGGATGGCGGCATCACCGCGAGCCTGTAGCACCGTGCACTGCATGCTGAAAGCCCCCGCATGACGACCGCAACCGTCCCCAGCCAGCGCGTGGCCGTGATCGGCGTGGGCATCATGGGCACGGCCATCGCGCGCCGGCTGCTCGAATGCGGCCACCGGGTGAGCGTGTTCGATCCCGATACGGCCAAGGTCGCGGCGCTGCAGGCGCATGGCGCGCAGGCCGCCGTCACCGCGCAGGCGGCAGCGGCGGCCTGCGACTTCGTGATCACCAGCCTCAACTCGGCGGCGGTGGTGGAGCGCGCGATCTTCGGCGAGGCCGGCATCGCCGCCGCGCCGGCCGATGCGAAGCGGCTGCTGATCGACATGTCGTCCATCGACCCGCCGTCCACGCGCCGACTCGCGCAGTCGCTGCGCGAGCGCACGGGCATGGGCTTCGTCGACGCACCGCTCTCCGGCGGCGCGCCCAAGGCGCTGCTCGGGCAGCTCACGGTGATGGCCGGCGGCAGCGCCGAAGACGTGCAGCGCGCACGCGCCGTGATGGACAGCCTGTGCGCCAACTACACCCGCATGGGCGACAGCGGCGCGGGCCAGACCACCAAGCTCGTCAACCAGCTGCTCTGCGCCATCGGCTTCCAGGCCGTGGCCGAGGCGGTGCGGCTGGCCGAGGCCGGCGGCGTCGATGCCTCGAAGCTGCCCGCCGCGCTGGCCGGCGGCCGCGCCGACAGCCAGATCCTGCGCGAGTTCGGCCCCAAGATGGCCGCGCGCGACTACACGCCCACGGGGCGCATCGACAACATGCTGAAGGACCTCGAGGCGGTGCAGGCCTTCTCGCAGGGCCAACGCCTGCCGATGCCGCTGGCGGGCGCCGTCTCGGAGTTGCACCGCAGCTTCGTCGCGGCCGGGCTCGGTGCCGAAGACACGGCGGCCATGATGCGGCAGTTCGACGGCTACGCTCGCGGCTGAAGCGGCCGCACCCACGGATTTCAACCAGGAAAGAAGAACACCCATGTTCATCCGCTGCGCGTTTTTCAGGGGCCGGGTCAAGGCCGGCATGGAAGAAGCATTCGACCGCCACGTGCACGAAAAGCTCGTGCCGCTGTGGACCCGCTTCCCCGGCGCGCTCGAGGTGCGCGTGCTGCGCCAGCTCGAAAGCGACGTGAGCGATCCCGAACTGGCAATGGTGCTGTCGATCCGCTATGCGAGCCGCGAGGACATCGCCATCGCGCTCGATTCGCCCGTGCGCTACGAAAGCCGCGAGGTCTCGAAGACGCTCTTCGAGATGTTCGACGGCACGGTCTTCCACACCGTGTTCAGCGCCGAGGAGTTCGCGCTCGCGGCCGCCTGAGCGGCGTCCTCTTCCTTGCCGTCTTGTTTGCCTTCTGCGGCTGCGCCTTGCCGTCGAGGTCCGCCAGTTCCCACACGCCGCCGGCCGCCGACACCAGCGCATGCGCGCTGTTGATCAGCCCGATGTGCGAGAACGCCTGCGGAAAATTGCCGAGCTGCCGCTGCGCCACCGGGTCGTACTCCTCGGCGAACAGGCCCAGGTCGTTGCCCAGTGCCAGCAGGCGCTTGAACAGCGCCCGCGCCTTGCGCAGCCTGCCCATGGCCACGTACACGTTCGACAGCCAGAAGCTGCACGCGAGGAATGCGCCCTCCCCGCCTTCGAGGCCGTCCACGCCTTTCTCGGTGCGGTAGCGGTACACCAGCCCGTTGAAGATCAGCTCCTTCTCGATGCGCGCGATGGTGCCCTGCACGCGTGCGTCGTGAATGGGCAGGAAGCCGATCAGCGGCATCCACAGCAGCGCCGCGTCCACCGTGTCGGCGCCGTAGAACTGAACGAAGGAATTGCGCCCGGCGTCGTAGCCGCGTGCGCAGACTTCGGCATGGATCTCGTCGCGCACCTCGCGCCAGCGCTCCACGGGCCCTTCGAGTCCGTATTCCGTCGCGCTCGCGATCATCCGGTCGAAGGCCAGCCAGCACATGATCTTGGAGTGCACGAAGTGGCGCGGCTCGCCGCGCACTTCCCAGAGGCTGCAGTCGGGCTCCTTCCACAGCGCCGTCAGCTGCTTCGCGATGGCGCGCTCCAGCGGCCACACCTTGTCCATGTCCGCCAGCCCGGCCTTGCGCGCCGCATGGAAGGCTGCGATGACCGAGCCGTACACATCGAGTTGCCGCTGCCCGTGCGCGCCGTTGCCGATGCGCACCGGCCGGCTGTTCTCGTAGCCCGGCAGCCAGCCGAGCTCGAGTTCGGTGAGCGAGCGTTCGCCGTGCAGGCCGTACATCACCTGCAGCTCCTCGGGCGAGCCGCCCACCGCGCGCATCAGCCACCAGCGCCAGGCGCTGGCCTCCTCCACATAGCCCGAGCCGATCAGCGCGTAGAGCGTGAGCGCCGCGTCGCGCAGCCAGCAGAAGCGGTAGTCCCAGTTGCGCTCGCCGCCGGGCCGCTCGGGCAGCGAAGTGCTCGGCGCGGCAACGATGCCGCCGGTGGGCTCGTAGGTGAGCGCCTTGAGTGTGAGCAGCGAGCGCATCACCGGCTCGTGGAACTCGCCACCGTAGCCGCAGCGCCCGGTCCATGCGCTCCACTCGATCACGGTGCGCGCCAGCAGCGCGCTGGCGTCGCGCGTCACCGGCGGCTTCAGGTGCGACGGAAACCAGTCGAGGCTGAACGCGATCGACTGCCCCGCCGACACGGAGAAGTCGGCAAAGCTCGCGAAGTTCTCGTTGGTCAGCGGCACGCCGGAGCTGATGCGCACCGAGTCGGGCCCGGCCGTTGCGAACACCGCGCCGTCGCGCCGCTCCATCCACGGGCACCACTCGCCGTAGTTGAAGCGGATGCGGAACTCGGTGTGCATGGCGACGATGCCGCGCACGCCCCGCACGATGCGCACCACCTCGTGCGTGCCGTCGATGGCGGGGCGGGGCATGAAGTCGGTGACGATGGCCACGCCCTTGGCCGTGCGGATCGTGGTCTCGAGCACCACCGTGCCGGGCAGGTAGCGCCGGGCGATGCGCGCATTGCGGTCCTTGGCACGCATCGTCCAGTGCCCGTTGCGCTCGTCGCCGAGCAGGCTGGCGAACATGGCCGCGGAATCGAAGCGCGGCAGGCACAGCCATTCGATGTCGCCGCCGCGGTGCACCAGCGCCGCGCTGTGGGTCGAGCCGATGAGCGCGTAGTCGCCGATGGGGCGGTCGGCATGGAGCCGTCCGGAGGGGTGCTTGGGGTTCTTTGACAAGAGCCCGAGTCTTTTCGCGCGCCCGGGCGAGGCACGCCAGCGGCGGGCGCGGATTGCTGACGGACAACGCCTTTTCGCGGGCGCGTCAGGCCTGAGGATCACGCCCCCCAGGCCGGGTCATCCATTCGTCCACGAAAAACCGCGCACGGAACCTGACCCGTTCGAGCGCGGCTTCGCGCGAAGGCTGCTGCGCCAGCACGAACACGCAGCGCTGCACCCGCCCCTGGCGGAGTTCGGCCTTGCCGGCGTAGGTGCCTTCCGGGGCCTTCTTGAGGTCCACTTGGCAAGTCCAGCCTTCGGGGAGATCGAAGTCGGAGAATTCGTGGGTCATGGCAGATCGAAGAATAGTTCTCCGGGAGCCGCGGCTCGATCTTCCAGCCAGCGGTGCCAAGGGCCTTTTCCTGAAAATGTGACGATCGCCGGCCTCGAGGAACCACCACCAATGGGCGGGTGCCTGAGCGACCTCTACCAACGCCAGCAGACCGTCGACACCAGTATGGGCGGGCCACCTTAAGCCCAGCTGAAGAACCCGCCGGACGAGTTGAAAAATCAAGCAAGAATTGCGAATGCAACTGCAGATCGACTCGCGCCAGGTCCACCTGTGGCACCTGTACGTTCCCGACCAGGACGCCCCCGCCCACGAAGAAGCCATGGCCCTGCTGACGCCCGAGGAGCGCGAAAAGCACGGGCGCTTCCACTTCGCCCGCGACAGGCGCCGGTACCTCATGACGCGGTGGCTGATCCGCTCGCTGCTCTCCCGCTACGCGCCCATCGCGCCGCGCGACTGGCGGTTCGAAACCAACGCCTATGGGCGCCCGCGGATCGCCAATGCGCTGCTGCAGGCGAAGCGTCTTCGCTTCAACATTTCGCACAGCGCCTCGCTCATCGTGGTGGCGCTGACGGTCGAGCGCGAGGTGGGCGTGGACGTCGAACACACGGCCAGGGCCGCCCCGCTGGAGATTGCGCAGCAGTTCTTTTCCGCCGACGAGGCGCAGGCGCTGCGGCAGCTTCCGGCCGAGCTTCAGCCCTCCCGGTTCTGGGATCTCTGGACGCTCAAGGAAAGCTACATCAAGGCGCGCGGCATGGGGTTGTCGCTTCCGCTGGACCGGTTCTCCTTCAGTTTCGAAGGCGCGCATGAGGTGGCGGTCGGCTTCGAGGACGGCCTCGACGACTCAGCTGCGCGCTGGCGGTTCTGGCAGCTCCAGCCGGACAACGCGCATGCCGTGGCCCTCTGCCTGGAGTGCGTGCAACCGGAAGGCGTGCAACTCGTGTGCTGGAAGGCATCGCCGCTGCTTGCCTCGGTCGAAGAGTTCCAGAGCGCGGTGACGCGCCGGTCACCGGGCGGTTGATTCCCCGGGGCGGAACGGTCTTCCAAATTTCGCGCGAGGCTGATCGCGGGCTTTGTCAAGCGGCATGGCCGCCATGGAACATCGTTTCCATAAATATCTCGCAAGTAAATCGATGCACTAAAAAGAGCTATCGATTTCTTTCCCCCTGTGAGAAACAGATGTTCATTACCACCAAAATCTACGATTGACAAAGGAACTTTTCATGGTAAGCATTCAATTCATTAGTAACTTGTTATTACTATTAATAAATAATCCGCGTTTGAAAATTTAAATCAATTCGACAAACTGCCTCCTAAAAGCGACAAGGCAGATTGCAATCGCCCACCCCCCAATTAACATTTGTTTGCAACAACTAACAAATAGTGCGCAGGGACAAGGTCCTAGGACCGATCACTGATTTTTTAATTGGATGGATGGGGTCATGAATAAAACTTATCGCTCACTCTGGAATGAGTCCCTTGGCGCCTGGGTCGCCGCGTCGGAAAACACACGGGCCTGTGGCAAGCGCGGCGGCGGCCGCGTGGCATTGGCCGCTGTGGCCAGCGTGCTCGGATTGTTGTCGCTCTCGGCGCAGGCGCAGGTGAACTGCAGTGCGCCGCCGTACAACTTCTACAGCGGCAGTGCGACGTGCGCGGGTTATCTGTCTCAAGCGACTCTCGGCGGCGCCACTGCCATAGGCTATAACGCCCAAAGCACGGGGCTGAATGCCGCGACGCTCGGCTACCAAGCCCTTGCCACAGCCACCAACGCCATTTACATCGGTGCGCGCACCGGTGGGACCGGAGCGTCCGGGCAGTCGTCGATTGCTATTGGTACGGATGTCAACTCCAGCGGCGACGCAGCTGTCGCTGTCGGCGCGCAGTCGAAAGCAACTGGACTCAGAGGCATTGCCTTGGGTGCGCAAGCCAATGCCGCTGTCGACTATGCGACAGCACTCGGTGGCGGTGGCGTCAGTCCAGCAACAGCCGTCCGGGCCACCGGCGTCGGTTCGACGGCTCTAGGTGGCAATGCCACCAGTGGCGCCCTTGCATCGGGCGCCGATGCCATCGCCATCGGCGGCCAATCCGTCTCGTCGACACAATATTCAGTGGCCATCGGCCTGAATGCAGCAGCCTCAGGCGCGGGCGGTGCAGTCGCGATAGGTGCCAGCGCGGTTTCGAACAATGTCAATACGGTCGCGCTGGGCGTCAACGCCAATGCCACCGGAGCTGGCGCCAGCGCATTGGGCACCGCTTCCACGGCCACGGGAGGGAACTCCACCGCAGTCGGTGTCAACTCTGTGGCGGGTGCAAACTTCGCGTTCGCCGGAGGCTATTTGTCCCAGGCAACCGGGTTGCGCACCGTCGCGGTAGGCAATCAGGCGGAAGCAACCAGCGACGCAGCCACCTCCGTCGGGAACACTGCTCGGGCGCTAGGGAACAGTTCGCTTGCACTCGGAGCGCAAGCACTCGCCATCGGGGACAGCACGGTTGCGGTCGGCCAGGGTGCCGGCGCGGGCTCGACGATCGCCAACACGGGTTCGGTCGCAGTGGGCATTGCCGCCGGCACGCTGGTCAGCGGCGCGCTGAATACGGCTCTGGGCGGAGGCATTGCGAGCGTGATGCGGGGCGCCGGTTCGGGCGTCACGGGAGCGCGCAACGTCGCATTCGGCACGGGCGATGGCAAGGTCGCCTATGACGCCACGCTGGGCGCTTCGGCGGGCAGCCTGGTCAGCGGCAACGACAACGTCGCGATCGGCACCAACGCAGGCATCGGTGTCGCAGGCAATGCGACCACATCGATCGGCCTGAATGCGAATGCGAGCGCGAACAACGCGATCGCCCTCGGTTCGCAGGCAACGGCATCGGCAGCAAATACCCTCGCTCAAGGCACCGGCAGCAATGCAGGCAACCTGAACGCCATCGCGATCGGCTTCCAAGCGATCGCAACCAAGATCAACTCCATCAATCTTGGCGCGCGCACGGCTCCAGGAGCGGGCGCCCTGGGGGAAAGCGCCATCGCCATTGGCACGGACGTGACGGCCTCGCAAGATCGGGCGGTCGGGCTGGGAATCGGAAGCCGGGCAACCGGCCTGGATGCGCTGGCGGCCGGTACCCGCACCAATGCGGCTGCCGACTACGCCACGGCGCTCGGTTCGGGCGGGACCACGGCAGCGACGGCCGTGCGCGCCACCGGCGTCGGCGCGGTGGCGATGGGCGGCAACGCCACCGCGGGCGCCCTTGCATCGGGCGCCAATGCCATCGCGATTGGCGGTGAATCCGTCGCCGATGCCGCCGAGGCGGTTGCCATTGGCCGGGGCTCCAGGGCCACCGGCGGTCGCGCGGTTTCGATCGGCTCGGGCAACGTCGCCAACGGCAACGGCGCGGTCGCCATCGGCGACCCCAACACCGCCACCGGCAACGGCGCGATTGCCTCGGGCCTGGACAACACCGCCACCGGCGACGGTTCGGTGGCCATGGGCAATACCAACATGGTGGGCGGCGGCGGGCAGGCGGTCAGCACCCCCGGCACGGCGGCACAGGGCGCGGTCGGCATCGGCTACCGCAACACCGTGGTAGGCCAGGGCAGTGTCGCGATCGGCAGCACCAGCAGCGCGCTCGCCGCGGGCGCGGTGGCATTCGGCGACACGGCGGTGGCCAACAACGCGGACGACGTGGCGCTGGGCTCGGGCTCCACGACGAGCAAGGCCGTCGGCACGGCCAGCACCACCATCGGCGGCACGGTCTACAACTTCCAGGGCACCACGCCGACGAGCACGGTGAGCGTGGGCAGCGTGGGCAACGAACGCACCATCACCAACGTGGCCGCGGGCCGGATCTCCGCGACCTCGACCGACGCCATCAACGGCTCGCAGCTCTACGCCACCAACCAGGCGGTGCAGGCCATCGCGGCCAGCACGCCCACGCACTACTACAGCGTGAACGATGGCGGTGTGCAGCAGGCGAACTACACGAACAACGGCGCGACCGGCGCGAATTCGTTGGCGGCCGGCGTCGCCGCGTCGGCTACAGGCGATCAGTCCGTGGCGCAGGGCTTCCAGTCGAGCGCATCGGCCGGCGACGCCATTGCGATCGGCACCGGCACCAAGGCGTCGGCGGTCAGCAGCACCGCGATCGGCGTCAACGCCGTGGCATCGGGCGTCAGCGGCTCCACGGCGGTGGGTGCCTTCTCCAGCGCCAGTGCCACCAACAGCCTGGCGGTCGGCGAATTTGCCAGCGCATCCGACGTGGGCGCCTCGGCCGTCGGCCCCGGCGCGAACGCCGCGGCAGCACGTGCCACGGCGCTCGGCAATGCCTCTTCCGTCACGGCTGCGGGCGGCGTCGCCGTGGGCGACACGGCCAACGCCAAGGCGGCGAACAGCGTGGCGCTGGGCGCGAACTCGGTTGCCAACAACGCCGGTGACGTGGCGCTGGGTTCTGGCTCGACCACCGCCACGGCCGTCGGCACGGCCAGCACCGTGATCAACGGCAAGACGTACAACTTCCAGGGCACCACGCCGACGAGCACCGTGAGCGTGGGCGCGGTGGGCGCCGAGCGCACGATCACCAACGTTGCAGCCGGTCGGATCTCCGGGACAAGCACCGACGCGATCAACGGCAGCCAACTGTTCGCCACCAACGCCGCGATCGATGATGTAGCCACCACGGCCAACAAGGGTTGGAACGTGACCACAGGCCAGACAGGCACCGGCACGGTCACAGGCACCAGCGTGCAGAACATCGCCCCAGGCGGCACCGCCACCTACACGGCGGGCAACAACATCGCCATCACGCAGAACGGTGCAGAGGTGCAGATCGCCACCAGCGCCACGCCCAGCTTCACCAGCGTGACCACGGGCGGTACGGTGCTGAACAACAACGGCCTCACGATCACGGGTGGCCCGAGCGTGACGAACACCGGCATCAACGCCGGCAACACGGTCATCACCAACGTGGCACCCGGCGTGGCGCCCACCGATGCGGTGAACGTGACCCAGCTGAACACCACGGTGGCGGCCAACAAGACCAAGTACTACAGCGTGAACTCCACCGGCGGCGGCAACGAGGACAACCTCGGCGCCACGGGCACCGATGCCATTGCATCGGGCAAGAACGCGACGGCGGCGGGGAACTCGGCCGTGGCCATCGGCCTGGGCGCGACGGCTGCGAACGCCAACAGCGTGGCGCTGGGCTCCGGCTCCGCGACGGCCGCTGCGGTCGGCACGGCCAGCGCCGTGATCAACGGCAAGACCTACAACTTCCAGGGCACCACGCCGGCTTCGACGGTGAGCGTGGGCGCGGTGGGCGCCGAGCGCACGATCACCAACGTCGCAGCCGGCCGGATCTCCGGGACAAGCACCGACGCGATCAACGGCAGCCAACTGTTCGCCACCAACGCCGCGATCGATGACGTAGCCACCACGGCCAACAAAGGTTGGAACGTGACCACAGGCCAGACAGGCACTGGCACGGTCACAGGCACCAGCGTGCAGAACATCGCCCCAGGCGGCACCGCCACCTACACGGCGGGCAACAACATCGCCATCACGCAGAACGGTGCGGAGGTGCAGATCGCCACCAGCGCCACGCCCAGCTTCACCAGCGTGACCACGGGCGGCACAGTGCTGAACAACAACGGCCTCACGATCACGGGCGGACCGAGCGTGACGAACACCGGCATCAACGCCGGCAACACGGTCATCACCAACGTGGCACCCGGCGTGGCGCCCACCGATGCGGTGAACGTGACCCAGCTGGGCGACACGGTGGCGGCCAACAAGACCAAGTACTACAGCGTGAACGACAACGGGGTGGCGGGAGCCAACGTCAACAACGACGGCGCGCAGGGCATCAACTCCATCGCCGCGGGCGTGGGTGCGAGCACCACCAAGGCGGCCACCGGCAGCGTGGCCATGGGCAACAACGCCGCGGCCAGCGTCGTCAACGGGCTGGCGCTGGGCTCCAGCGCGGCGGCGGGTACCAACGCGGGCGACGTGGCACTGGGCTCCGGCTCGGTCACGGCGGCCGTGGTCAACACCCCCGGCGTGACCATCAACGGCACGCCCCACACCTTCCAGGGCACCACTGCGACGAGCACCGTGAGCGTGGGCGCGGTGGGCGCCGAGCGCACGATCACCAACGTCGCGGCCGGTCGGATCTCCGGCACCAGCACCGACGCGATCAACGGCTCGCAGCTGTTCGCCACCAATGCCGAGCTGGCCAACATCGGCTCCACGGCCAGCAAGGGCTGGAACATGACCACGGCCCGGACAGGCACGGGCACGGCGACGGGCACCAGCGTGCAGAACATCGCCCCGGGCGGCACCGCCACCTACACGGCGGGCGACAACATCGCCATCACGCAGAACGGTGCAGAAGTGCAGATCGCCACCAGCGCCACGCCCAACTTCACCAGCGTGACCACGGGCGGCACAGTGCTGAACAACAACGGCCTCACGATCACGGGCGGACCGAGCGTGACCAATACCGGGATCAATGCCGGCAACACGGTCATCACCAACGTGGCGCCCGGCGTGGCGCCCACCGATGCGGTGAACGTGAGCCAGCTGACCACGCAGGTGAATGCGTCCAAGATCCACTACTACAGCGTGAACGACAACGGCACGCAGCAGGGGAACTATGCGAACGATGGGGCCACGGGCATCAATGCCCTGGCTGCCGGCGTGAACGCCCTGGCCGCGGGTGCAAGCGGCATTGCCATGGGCAACGGCGCGCGCGCCAGCGCCGCTGACACCATCGCCATCGGCAGCACTGCGACGGCCGATTCGGCGGAGGCGGTGGCCATCGGCAGGAACGCGAAGGCCACGGGCGGCAAGGCGATCTCGATCGGCTCGGGCAACACGGCCTACGGCGACGGGGCTGTTGCCATCGGCGATCCGAGCTATGCCAGCGGTACCGGTGCCTTTACCGGCGGTGCCAACAACATCGCCAACAGCGACGGCACGGCCTCGGCCACTGCGGCCAACCAGGCCAATGGTGCAGTCGCCATCGGCAATGGCAACAAGGCGATCGGCCAGGGCTCGGTGGCACTGGGCAACGGCTCCACGGCCGGTGCGGCCGGCAAGGCCGGCAGCGTGGCCATCGGCGATGCAGCGACGGCGACTGCCAATGCGGGCGATGTGGCGCTGGGCTCCGGCTCGATCACCACGGCGGCCGTCGGCACGGCCAGTGCGACCATCAACGGCAAGACCTACAACTTCCAGGGCACCACGCCGACGAGCACGGTGAGCGTCGGCGCGCCGGGGGCGGAGCGCACGATCACCAACGTGGCCGCCGGCCGGATCTCCAACACCAGCACCGATGCGATCAACGGCTCGCAGCTGTTCGCCACCAACCAGTCGATCGCGGACCTCAGCACGACGGTCACGACCAACAAGACCAAGTACTACAGCGTCAACTCCACCGGCGGCACCAACGAAGACAACCTCGGCGCCACCGGCGCCAACGCCATCGCGTCGGGCAAGAACGCGGCGGCGGCCGGCGCTTCGGCGGTGGCCATCGGCCTGGGGGCCACGGCCGCGGACGCCAACAGCGTGGCGCTGGGCGCAGGTTCGGCCACGGCCGCTGCAGTGGGGACTGCGAGCACGACGATCAACGGCACGACCTACAACTTCCAGGGCACCACCCCGGTGGGCACGGTCAGCGTGGGCACGGTCGGAGCCGAACGCACCATCACCAACGTGGCCGCCGGCCGGATCTCCAACACCAGCACCGATGCGATCAACGGCTCGCAGCTGTTCGCCACCAACCAGTCGATCGAGAATCTCAGCACCACGGTCACGGCCAACAAGATCAGGTACTACAGCGTCAACTCCACCGGCGGCGGCAACGAAGACAACCTCGGTGCGACGGGTGCCGATGCCATCGCGTCGGGCAAGGATGCGAGCGCAACGGTTGCCGGTGCGGTGGCCATCGGTTCGGGTGCCGTCTCCGACCGGGCGGTCGCGCCTTCCACCGGCAGCATTCCGGCCGGCAGTTCGCTGATCTCCTACAACACCACCGACCGCACCCTGCTGGGCGCACTGTCGGTCGGCAGTGCGACCACCTACCGCCAGATCACCAACGTGGCCGACGGCACGCAAGCGCAGGACGCGGTCACGGTGCGGCAGCTGTCTGGCGCGTTGACGTCCTTCGCGGTGACGCCGACGCTGTACTTCCATGCCAACTCCGCCGCGGCGGACTCGCTGGCCATTGGCGCGGAGTCGGTGGCCGTGGGCCCGCAGACCGTGGTCAACGGCAACAACGGCGTGGGCATCGGCAACGGCGCGGTGGTGCAGCAAAGCGCGCCGGGCGGCATTGCGATCGGCCAGGGCGCGACCTCGCACATGGCCGACTCCATCGCGCTGGGCACGCAGTCGTCGGCCGCCGCCGTGCAAGGCGTGGCGCTGGGCGCGGGCACCAGCGTGACGCAGGCCGGCGGCGTGGCGCTGGGCGCGGGCTCGGTGGCCTCCACCGCCGCGGGCGTGGCCGGCTACATCCCGCCCACCGCCACTGCCGCGCAGCGCATTGCCATCGGCGCGACCACCAGCACGCTGGCGGCGGTATCGGTGGGCAATGCAGCCAGCGGCCAGTTCCGGCAGATCACCGGCGTGGCCGCGGGCACGGCCGACAGCGATGCGGTCAACGTTTCGCAGCTGCGGGGTGTACAGGGCACGGTCGCTGCGATCGACCAGTCGGCGGTCAAGTACGACAGCAATGCGGACGGCACGATCAACCACAACAGCGTGACGATGGGCGGCAGCAACGCCACCGGCCCGGTCACGGTGCACAACGTGGCGCCGGGCGTGGCGGGCACCGACGCCGTCAACGTGAACCAGTTGAACGCGGTCAGCGGCGGCCTGAACAACCGCATCGATGCGACCAACAGCCGCATCGACAACGTCGAGAAGAACGCGTATGCCGGCGTTGCCGCGGCCATGGCCCTGCAGATGCCTGCGAGCTACGTTCCGGGCAAGACGGTCATGCGCATCGGCGCGGGCTCCTTCAAGGGCCAGGGCGCGGTGGGCATCAGTTTCCGGCGCACCTCCGAGAACAACGCCTGGAGCATCACCGGCGGCGTGGCCACCAGCCGTGCCGGGGTGGGCGCCACCGTTGGCGCGGAATGGGTCTTCAACTGATCGCCATACGGATGAACTGGACGAACTCCATCATGAACAAGCCTCTTCAAGCCAAGACTTTCTTCACGGTCCGTACCGCACCGCTCGCCGCGCTCTGCCTCGCGGCACTCGTGGCCGGCGGCTGCGCCAACCCGAGCTACACCATCACGCCGGAGATGCAGGCCAGGGCCGCTTCGGAGAACCCGGCACCGCCGAAGGACGAGGACTTCCCCGCGCTCGACTCGGCCAAATGGCAGCAAGGCGCCTTTCCGAGCCTCGAGGCCCTGCGCGCCATGCGTGCCGGCATGGGCAAGGACCAGGTGCGCGAGCTGCTGGGCTTTCCGCACTTTCGCGAAGGCCTGGGCGGCGTGCGCGAGTGGAACTACATCTTCCACTTTCGCACCAGCGCCGGTCCGGAATACATCACCTGCCAGTACATGGTCCGCTTCAATGCAGACGTGCTGACCAACGGCATGTACTGGAAGGGACCGGGCTGCGCGGACCTGCTCAAGCCGATGGCCGCGACGAAGCCCGCCGCTACCGTCCAGCCGGTGGTTCTGCCTGCAAAGACGACGCTCGGCGCCGACGGCCTGTTCCGCTTCGACGGCCGCTCGCTGGCCGACCTGCTGCCCGAAGGCCGGCGCAAACTGGACGCACTGGCAAGCGACCTCGGGAGCAGCGCCAGACCGGTGAACTCGATCAGGGTGACCGGGCATACCGACCGGCTCGGCAGCAACAGCTACAACCAGGCGCTCTCGCTGGCGCGCGCCAACACCGTGCGCGACTACCTGGTGCAGGCCGGCGTGCCGGCGCAGGCTGTGCAGGTGCAGGGCAAGGGCGAATCG
Organism: Variovorax sp. 10L421; assembly: GCF_056395365.1. Taxonomy (NCBI): domain Bacteria; kingdom Pseudomonadati; phylum Pseudomonadota; class Betaproteobacteria; order Burkholderiales; family Comamonadaceae; genus Variovorax; species Variovorax sp. 10L421. The sequence goes on along the minus strand of NZ_JBFTJJ010000007.1, from coordinate 188,396 downwards.
GAGCCGAAGGTGCAGTGCACACAGACGAGGCGCGCGGACCTGATCGACTGCCTCGCCCCGAACCGCCGCGTGGAGATCGAGGTGTCTGCGCAGCGGTGAACTCCGCGGCGGGCCATGCCGAACGCACGGTCCGCCGGCGGTTTCGACCGTAAGATGGCGCCGCGCCGCCGCAGAGCGGTGTCTGGAGACACGATGCCCCGTTTCACCCTCCGTGCCTTCGCTCGAGCCGCCCTCACCGCGGCCGGGCTCTCGCTGACGGCTTGCGGCACCGTGCCGCCTACCGCCGAGCAGCCAGCAACTTCCTGTGCGTCTCTGGCACGCCATGTCATCGAACCGGGAGCCATCGGCTTGCCCAGCGGAAGGGCCTCGGTCACCTCCGCCGTGCTGACGCCCGCCGCGGCAGGAACGGCCAACGCCGGTGCATTTGTGCCGGCCCTTCCCCGGTTCTGCAAGGTCACGGGCACGATCGCATCGCGTGACCCTGCCGCGCAAGTCATCAACTTCCAGCTGAACCTTCCGACCGAATGGAACGGAAAGGCCCTGCAGTACGGTGGCGGCGGCTTCAACGGCGTGTTGATCACCGGCCTCGCGCCCTTGCGCGACGCCGCGCCGGGCGACCCGCTGCCCATCGCGCGGGGCTATGCGACCTTTGGCCAGGACTCGGGCCACCAGGCGAGCGCCTTCCCTCCCGGCGAGCCAGGCGCCTTCGCGCTGAACGACGAGATGCTCGAGAACTTCGCGTTCGCTTCGTACAAGAAGGTGAAGGACGCGGCCGTGGACCTCATGCGCGCCTACTACACACGACCGCCGCAGCGCACGTACTACTTCGGCGGCTCGGAAGGCGGGCGCGAGGGAATGATGATGGCGCAGCGCTTCCCGGCCGACTACGACGGCATCGTCAGCGTGGTGCCCGTCATCAACTGGACCGGCCTGTTCCATGCATTCGTACGCAACCAGGTGCCACAGCACGACGACTGGCTCCAGGCCGGCAAGATCCCGCTGATCGCGAAAGCCACCTCCGATGCCTGCGACGCGCTCGACGGGCTGGCCGACGGCGTCGTCAACAACTACATGGCTTGCCAGGCCCGCGTCGACCTGCAGCCGCTGCGCTGCCCCGGTGGCGGCGATGCAGGCTTGCAATGCCTGTCGGACGCGCAGCTGCGACTGGTGCGCGGCATCCACTCGCCGTATGTTTTTCCCTTTCCCATCGCCAACGGGCTCACCACCTATCCGCAGTGGCTGTACGGCCATGAGGACAGCCTCGACGGTCCCTCCGCCCTGAACATGGTGCGCTGGGTCTCCGGCACGGCGGCGCCCGTTGCCCCTCCGGATGCGGCGCGCCATTCGACGCAGTGGATCTACGGCAGCAACTGGATCCGCTACGCCGTCGCCCGCGACAAGGACTACGACGTGCGCCGCTATCGTCCCCAGGAGTTCCGGGCGCAGGTCCAGAAGACCTCCGCGATGATCGACGCCACCGACCCGGACCTTTCGGCGTTCTTCGCTCGCGGCGGCAAGCTGATCGTGCGCGAGAACGCCGCCGACCGCGCACAGAGCCCCCTCATGGGAATCCAGTACCACGGTGCGCTCGTGGCGCGCATGGGAGCACCGGCCGTGGAAAGATCCGTGCGGCTGTATGTTTCACCGGGCTCGACACACAGTGGCAATTCCCGGGCGGTCGGAGGCGGCGCGCCGGTGCCGACGATGGTGGACCTCCTGGATCCGCTGGACCGATGGGTGAGCACGGGCGCTGCGCCCGCAGACGCGCTGGTGCAAACGGTCAACGCGCCGCTGCCGCCGTTTGTCGTCCAGGCGTCCCGACCGATGTGCCGCTACCCCGCGTACCCGCACTACACAGGCGGCGACCGCATGCAGGCGTCCAGCTACCAGTGCCGCGCTGCGACACCTTGAGCAGGCTCCATCAAAGGAACCCGATGGAGAGCCACGGCACCGCGGCGACCAGGACGGTGCCGACCAGCAGCGCGAGCATGTAGCCGACGATGGGCCGGATGCCCTTGTCCGGATGCACCCGCCCGATCGCGCACGCCGCGTAGTAGCCCACGCCCAGCGGCGGCGCGAACAGCCCCAGCCCCATCGACAGCACGACGACCATGGCGTAATGCACCTCGTGGATGCCGAGCTGGCGGGCGATCGGGAACAGCAGCGGGCCGAACAGCACGATGGCCGGGATGCCCTCGAGCACCGAGCCGAGCACCACGAAGGTGACCAGCGAAACGGCCAGGAACATCGGCGCGCCGCCCGGCAGCCCGGTCATGGCCTGCGCCAGCGAACTGGAGAAGCCCGACTGCGTCAGCCCCCAGGCCATTCCCGTCGCGGTGCCGATGATCAGCAGGATCGCGCCCGACAGCGACGCCGTCGCCACCAGCATCGGCCCGACGCGCTTCCAGTCGAACTGGCGGTACACCAGCAGGCCCGACAGCACGGCATAGACGATGCCGATGGTCGAGACCTCGGTGGCCGTGGCCACGCCTTCGACGACAGCCGCGCGGATGATGAAAGGCAACGCCAGCGCCGGCACTGCAATCGCCGCCAGCTTGGCCACCTGCCGCCGCGAGGGGCGCTCGACATGGCTGAGATCCTCGCCCCGCGCCCGCAGCCAGACGACGACGCACAGCGTGAGACCCAGCACCACGGCCGGCAGGAGGCCGCCGGTGAACAGCGCCGCAATCGAGACGCCCGTGACCGATCCGATGGTGATCAGCACCAGGCTCGGCGGCACGGTCTCGGTCTGCGCGCCGGTTGCCGAGAGCAGCGCCACCAAGTCGCCCTCGCTGGCGCCGCGCTTCTTCATTTCCGGAAAGAGCGCGGGCGCCACCGCGGCCATGTCGGCGGCCTTCGACCCCGAGATGCCGGAGACGAGGTACATCGCCCCGACCAGCACGAACTGCAGGCCGCCGCGCACGTGGCCCAGCAGGCCCGCGAGGAAGGCGATCATGGCCTTGGCCATGCCGGTCATTTCGATGAGCAGCCCCAGGAACACGAACAGGGGCACGGCCAGCAGGATCAGGTGCGACATGCCCTCGTCCATGCGGCCGATGATCACCGGCAGCGCGGTGTCCGTTCCCAGCGCCAGGTAGCCGATGGTCCCCAGGCCGAACGCAAAGGCGATGGGAATGCCGCTGAACACGCCCGCCCCGACCACACCTACGAAGAAGATCAGCAGGTTGTAGCGCCCCAGGTCTTCGAAGACGCCGCGGCCCAGCGCGAAGGCGCCGATCACGACGGCCACTGCGGCGAAGGCCTTGGTGCCCGTGCGCCAGTCGGCATCCTTGAACAGCCGCAGCACCGAGAACAGCATCATCAAGGCGATGCCGCAAGGCAGCGCCGCAGCGCGCCATGCGTTCGAGATCTCGAGGGCCGGCGTGGTGATGAAGCGCTCCTCCGAGGCGTATTCCCACGCTGGCCAGGCCACCATCGCGAGGAAGGCCAGCGACGCGCACACGCTGATGGCCTCCAGCAACTGCTGGCGCGCGGGCGCCTGGCGCGAGACCAGCGCCGTCATGCGCATGTGCTCGCCGCGCCGCAGGGCGACCACGGCACCGAGCATCGCCAGCCAGATGAAGAGCATCGAGGCGAGTTCGTCGGACCAGACCAGCGGCCTGTGGAACGCGAAGCGCGCCACGACGCCGGCCAGCAGCACGGCGATGTCCGCCAGCACGAGCGCACCAGCGGCCGCTTCGACGATGAACCCGAGAACGCGGTCGATGCGCGCCGCCCGCGAAGCGGGGCCCACCGCCGGAGACGCCTGCACGCTGTGGCCGGCGGGGCTCATCGCGCTCATGCCAGCTTGCCGACGGAGCGTTCCAGGAGGGCCCATGCCTCGTCGCCGTACTTGCTCTTCCATTCGCCATAGAAGCCGGCCTTGCGAAGCTGGTCGCGGAAGGCGGCGGCGTCCGGCTGGTTGAAGGCCAGGCCCTTGCCGGCCAGTTCCGTCTGCAGCCCGGCGTTGAGCTGCGCCACGTCGTCGCGCTCCTTCAGGCCGGCCGCGTCGATGTGCTTGGCAACGATGGCGCGCAGATCGGCCGGCAGCTTCTCCCAGGCGCGGCGGTTGGCCAGGAACCAGAAGCCGTCCCACATGTGGTTGGACAGCGAGCAGTACTTCTGCACCTCGAAGAGCTTGGCCGTCGAGATGATGGCCAGCGGGTTCTCCTGGCCGTCGACGATCTTCGTCTGCAGCGCGGAATAGACCTCGGCGAAGTTGATCGACGCCGGCGCGGCATCGAGGGCCTTGAACATCGAAGTCCACAGCGGCGACACCGGCACGCGGATCTTGAAGCCCTTCAGGTCGGCGGGCGTCGCGATGGGCCTGGACGATGAAGTGATCTGGCGAAAGCCGTTGTCCCAGATCTTTTCCATCGGCACGATGCCGGCCTTGGCGATCTGCGCGCGGATGTAGGCACCCAGTTCGCCATCCATCGCCTTCCACACGCTCGGGTAGTCCTTGAACGCAAAGCCGACGCCGCTGATCGATGCCGCCGGCACCAGCGTCGAGAGGATCAGGCCCGAGAGGGTGAAGAACTCGACGCCGCCCGAGCGCAGCTGGCTGAGCACATCCGTGTCGGAGCCGAGCTGGTTGTTCGGGAAGATCTGGATGAGGACGCGGCCGTTGGTCTCGGTGCGGATCGCATCGGCCATCTCCTTGGCGCGCAGGTTCATCGGATGCGTCACCGGCAGGTTGTTCGCGTACTTGTAGGTGAACTCGGCCTTGGTTTGCGCGAAGGCGCTGCCCGCGGGGGCGGCGACAACGGCGGCCGCGGCGGCGCTGCGAAGAATGGTGCGACGGGAAATGTTCATGGTTTGTCTCCTTGGTGGTTCGTCATTGTGATCGGTGGCTCAGCCGTGCATGGCCGGCTGCGATTCTCCACGCTCGACGAGGCGCGTTCGGATGTCGTTCTTGGTGAACTTGCCGTAACCCGGCTTCGGCAGCGAATCCCAGAAGAAGAAGCGGCGCGGCCAGCGGTACCTGGCGCAGCGCCTCGGCCGTAAGGCCCGGCCGGCTCGCGACGACGATCTCGCCCCATCGAGCTTGCCGAAGCGCGTGTGGCCTCAGCCGATGAGTTACGGCAGTTTCGTCATGCCTTGGCTCCTTGCAGTTCGGCCCCGGCTTCGGCCTTGCGGCGGCGAAGGGTTGGCAGGCCGACACCTGCCGCATCGAAGCCGCCGTCGACGGCCACGACCTGGCCGTTGATGAAGCTCGCTTCGGGGCTGCACAGGAAGCCGATGACATTCGCCATCTCCTCGGTGGTGCCGTAGCGGTTCAGCGGAATCGCGTCGTAGTAGTCGGAGCGGATCGCCACGCTGTGCACGAGCTTGGCCATTTCGGTTTCTACCGGGCCGGGGGCAATGACGTTCACGCGCACGCCTGCATCGCCGAGCTCGACCGCATGCTGCTTCGTCATGTGGATGAGCGCGGCCTTGCTGGTGCCATAGGCCACGCGCAGCGTGCTGGCCCGCAGCCCGGAGATCGAGGCGACGTTGACGATGGCGCCGCCGCCGTTGCCGGCCATCACCGCGCCGAAGGCCTGCGTGCAGAGGAAGGCGCCATCGAGGTTGGTGGCCATCACCGTGCGCCATTCCTTGAAGGAGGTTTCCAGCACCGGCTTGAAGATGGCCACGCCGGCATTGTTGACCAGCGCGTCCACGCGGCCGAACTTTGCAACGACGGCCGCCACGGCGCGGTCGACCTGCGCCGGATCGGACACGTCGCAATGGACGCCGAGCAGATCGCCGGGGCGCGCGATCTCCGATATCGTGCTGTCGAGCGTTGCGCTGTCGCAGTCGAGCAAGACGACCTTGCAGCCATGACCAAGAAACCATTCGCCGACGGCGCGGCCGATGCCGCGGGCGCCTCCGGTGACGACTGCGATGCGGGCTGGTGATGTGGTGCTCATGATGTGGTGGGTTGGGTTGAAGGGAAAAAGGAACTCGGGATCCGGAAGCCGGCGGCCATTACTCGGGCGTGACAGGCAGGAGCCCAGGGCATTGGGGCCGCCGTCGATCAGCGTCATCGCATCGACGACGCGATCGAACATCGGTGTTGTGTCTCCTGCTGCCACTTGTGGGAGCGCCCCCCGTTCACGTGCTTGGCGCGCGGGATGCGATGCAGTCTAGGGATGCGCTTCGATCCAGAGAAATTTAAAATCTGGATCAGTCGATACAGAAGGCAAATCAATGGACATGCGCCACCTGCGCTGCTTCGTCGCTGTTTCCGAGGAGCTGCACTTCGGCCGCGCCGCCGAACGGCTGCACCTCACCCAGCCGCCCGTGAGCCTGGCGATCAAGGAGCTGGAAGAAGAACTGGGCGTCACCCTGCTCGAGCGAACCTCGCGCCGCATCGCGCTCACACGGGCCGGCGAGGACGCATTGCGCGACGCACGCGCCGTGCTGGCCGCGGCCGACACCCTGCGCAAGCGCGCCCTGGAGGCCGCTCAGGGCTTGATGGGCTCGCTGTCGCTCGGCTTCATCAGCCTGCCGGCCTATTCATTCCTGCCGCCGATGCTGCGCGCCTTCACGGAGGACTACCAGCGCGTGAACGTGTCGCTGCTGGAAGGCACCACCGACCAGATCATTCACGACGTAGAGAGTGGCAGGCTCGATGTCGGCCTGGTGTTCCGGACGCCCGACCCGCCCGCGGCACTGAACTCGAGGCTGGTCCATACGGAACCGCTGCTCGTGGCGCTGCCCGTGTCGCACCCCCTGGCCGGCGCCACGCGCATCGCGCTCGAAAAGTTGTCGAACGAACGCTTCCTCGGATTCGAGCGCCATCAGGGTCCGATGATGTTCGACGCCATCGTCGCCACCTGCATGCGGCATGGCTTCAGCCCCAAGCTGTTTCCGGCGCGGCAAATGCACACCATCGTGAGCCTCGTGTCCGGCGGCATCGGCGTGGCGCTGGTGCCCGGCAGCGTGCAGGCATTGCATCGCGAGGGGGTCGTCTATCGAAGCATGAAGGGCGAGAAGACCATCGTCGAGACCGTCGCCATCTGGCGCAAGTCCGACGATTCGCCGCAGGTGAAGGCGCTGCTGTCATGCTTGCCGAAGATCCGGCAGCGGGGCGGCTGAGTGAATGCCTCGATCTACGACGCATCGAAGATGGGCCTTGCCGAAAGGCGTCAGCTGCAGGCCTCAAAATCGCATGCAGCGGCTTGTTCGTCCGCGAAGCCAGCCGCCCCCTCCTCTTTCAGCGATACATGTTCACTCTGACCCGCCTGACGATCCACCGCGCCAGGAAAGAACGCTTGCCCCAGGTCGCCGGAAGCCTGACATTCACGACCTTGCTGTCCATCGTGCCCTTGCTGGCGACGAGCTTCGCGCTGTTCACGCGATTCCCGATCTTCAAGCGATTCAAGGATGCGATTCATGAGTTCCTGCTGAGCAGGCTGCTGCCGCCAGACATCGCGCGCACGGTCCTCAAGTATCTGGACCAGTTCGCCGCGAATGCCAGCAGCCTGACCTGGGTCGGCTCGCTCTTCCTGCTGGGGACCGCAGTCGCGATGTTGCTGACCGTCGAGAACGCTTTGAACCAGATGTGGGAGGTGAGGAGGAATCGGCCTTTCTTCAGAAGGGTCGGCCTGTACTTGCTGATGTTGGCCGTGGGGCCACCCGTGATGGGTCTGAGTCTGTGGGCAACGTCGTACGTGCTGGGCGTTTCCCTGGGTCTGATCGGCGCCTTGCCACCATCGCTCGCCTTCGTGCTCGACCTCGGGCCGCTCGTGCTCGGCGTGACCGCGCTGACGAGCATGTTCTATTTCGTTCCGAACACGAAGGTGCGGCTACGCGACGCCGTCGCGGGCGCCCTGATCGCCAGCGTGGCCTTCGAGCTGGGCAAACGGGGCTTCGCCACCTACCTCGTCAAGGTGCCAACCTACAAGGCGCTGTACGGGGCGTTCGCGGCCTTTCCGATCTTCTTGCTGTGGGTGTACTTCTCGTGGCTGATCACGCTGGTCGCGGCCATGATCACGGCCAACCTGGCTCTTGCGCGACGGCGACAGCCGGGGAAGGCAGCTCGAACCTGGCAGTTCGGCCGGGGCTGATGCAGGCGCCGCTCATTCGAAACCGGCCCTCCTCGCAGGCAGCAGCGAGAAGCCCACTCGCTTTTTGGCCCTGCCTGTGACGCTCACATTGCGCGTCATGCCGAGTGGCTTGCACGACAAGCACTGCTATGGAGCCGCCGGCAAGAGCTCGCCGGCCGACAGCACACCATCGAGGTACTCGATGGTCTTGCGCAAGCCCTCCTCGAGCTGCATGCTCGGCTGCCATCCGAACAACCGCTTTGCAAGGCCCACATCAGGCCGGCGCTGCATCGGATCATCGGAAGGCAGCGGCGCGAACGTGAGCTTCGACGAAGATCCCGTGAGTTCGATGATCAGTTTCGCGAGATCGCGCACGGCAATTTCCGCCGGATTGCCGATATTCACTGGGCCCGGTCCGCCCGGACTGGCCTCCATGAATCTGTTGAGCCCTTCTATCAGGTCACCTACGAAGCAGAAGCTGCGCGTTTGCAGGCCCTCGCCGTAAACAGTGATCGGCTCGCCGCGCAGCGCCTGCACGATGAAGTTCGACACAACGCGCCCGTCCCTTGGATGCATGCGCGGACCGTAGGTATTGAAGATGCGCGCCACGCGAATGTCCACGCCGTGTTGACGGTGGTAGTCGAAAAACAGTGCCTCGGCGCAGCGTTTGCCCTCGTCGTAGCAGCTGCGCACGCCGATCGGATTGACATTGCCCCAGTAGCTCTCGGGCTGTGGATGCACATCGGGGTCGCCGTACACCTCGCTGGTCGATGCCTGCAGGATGCGCGCACGCACACGCTTCGCAAGGCCCAGCAGATTGATCGCCCCGAGGACGTTGGTCTTGGTGGTCTGCACGGGGTCGCGCTGATAGTGCACTGGCGAGGCCGGGCATGCGAGGTTGTAGATCTGGTCGACCTCCACGTAGAGCGGGAATGTGACGTCGTGGCGCATCAGTTCGAAGTGCGGATTTCCGAGCAGATGCTCCACATTGCGCTGCGCGCCGGAGAAGAAGTTGTCCACGCACAGCACGTCGTGACCCTGAGCAAGGAGGCGCTCGCACAGATGGCTGCCCAGGAAGCCGGCGCCTCCGGTCACGAGAATTCGGCGCCGGGAGTTGTGGACACGCATGAGGGTTCCTCCGGTTTCTTCTTCAGCGGCCGATGGCCTGGTAGTCGAATCCCTGCGAGCGGATGTCAGGGTCATAGAGGTTGCGGCCGTCAAAAATCAGTGGCTGCCTGAGAACCGTCTTCAGTGCGCTGAAGTTCGGACTCTTGAACGCTTTCCAGTCAGTGAGGATCACGAGCGCATCAGCGTCTTCTGCGGCTTTCATCGCGTTGTCGACATAGCGCAGCCGGGCGAGCAGATCCTGCCTGCCGTCCAGGTCGCCCTCAAGCACCTTGCGGGCCTCGGCAATAGCCACCGGATCGTGCGCCACCACATCTGCCCCGCGCATCAGCAGCGCCTTGATGACAATGCGGCTCGGCGCTTCGCGCATGTCGTCGGTGCCAGGCTTGAAAGCCAAACCCCAGATGCTGAAGCGGCGCCCGCGCAGGTCTTCGCCGAAGCGCTGCACGATCTTCTCGACCAGTACCAGTTTCTGCGCATCGTTCACCGCACGCACGGCTTCCAGCACATGCAGGCGCTGGCCGTGGCTGGCGGCCGTATGTACCAGCGCCTGTACGTCCTTCGGGAAGCAACTGCCGCCGTAGCCGAGACCTGCATAGAGAAAGCTGTAGCCTATGCGCGGATCCGAGCCCACGCCGCGCCGTACCTGCTCGATGTCTACGCCCATCTTCTCCGCGAGGTTCGCCAGCTCATTCATGAAGCTGATGCGCGTGGCGAGCATCGCGTTGGCGGCATATTTGGTGAACTCGGCCGCCTCCACGTCCATGTGGATCATCCGGTCGCGCTGGCGGTTGAAGGGCGCGTACAGGCGGGTCATCATCTCGCGCGCCCGTTGTCCGGCTTCACCGGACTCGCTGCCGAGCACGATTCGGTCAGGCCGCATGAAGTCAGCGATGGCCGCGCCCTGTTTCAGGAACTCGGGGTTCGAGACAATCGCGACGGCAGCGCCCTGAAACCCGCTGTCGGGCGCATGACCTCCGCTCGCGCGCCGTTGCGCGAGCTCTTCTGCTATGACCGTGCGCAGCTTGCCGGCAGTGCCCACCGGCACGGTGGACTTCTCCACCACCACCTTGAAACCCTGCATGTGGCGCCCGACGCTGCGGCCCGCGGCAAGCACATATTGGAGGTCTGCGCTGCCGTCCTCGCTGGGCGGCGTACCTGCCGCAATGAAGATCAGATCGCCATGGTGCACGGCGCGCGCGACGTCGGTCGTGAAGTCCAGCCGGCCGGTGAGAACATTGCGCTCGATCAGCTGCGGCAGCCCCTCTTCGTGGATCGGCACGCTGCCTGAGCGGAGCAGTTCTACCTTGCGTTCGTCGACGTCGACGCAAACGACTTCGTGGCCGATCTCGGCAAGGCAACTGCCTGTGACGAGGCCTACATAGCCGGTACCGAGGACGGAGACTTTCATGGGATAGGAGCGGCGAAGTGATCGAAGCTCTAGTCTTCGACGATGCCCTTCGAGGCAGAAGACTGGGTCGCTGCATTGGCGCCGACCGGATAACTGCAGACACGAAACCACAAGAGATACCAGAGCGCCTTGAGTCCGTCGCGCCAGTTGATCTTCTTCCCCTGTTCGGCAGTGCGGCCCCGATAGCTGATGGGAACTTCACGGATCTTCCATCGGCCGGACCGGGCAATTTGCGCGCTTATTTGAATCTCACATCCAAAATCGGCACAGGTGATGTTCAGGGTGTCATTCACCTCTTTGGTGAACATCTTGTAGCAGACCTCGATGTCGGAGAGCCTTTTCCAAAAGAGAGCGGCAAACAGCGTCGAGATCAGCCAGTTTGCTGCGACTTGGGGAAAGGAAATGAACCTCGCGCGCCCCAGACGCCTGCCTTTGAAGCGCGACCCATAGACCACGTGGGCGGTCTTTTGATTGACGATCAGGTCATACATGGGCGCCCAGTCTGCGGGGTCGTATTCGAGGTCCGCATCCTGGATGACGATGACATTTCCGGTCGCGGCAGCCAAGCCGGTTCTCAGGCCGGCGCCCTTGCCGAGGGTACGCTCGTGATAGAGCGCACGCACCGTGATCCGGGCAGTTGTCGGCTCGCCAGCTCCGAGGTGCGAGGCCGAACATTGCCCATCCGGAAAATTGGTCTTGATCCATTCCCGCGTTCCATCGACCGATCCGTCATCCACAAGAAGGATCTCCTTGTCCACCTCGGGAAGAGCCCTTGAGACGGCGATGAGAACACCAGGCAGCGTATGGACCTCGTTGAGGACGGGAATCACGATGGACAGCATGAGGGTTCGGTACCTGATTGATTTCTGATGGTTTGCGGGAGCCTGCCGATGCCGCTACCACGGGGGAACGGCAGCCAGCATCGCCAAGCCCAGGACCACATGGATGTTCCTGTAGACGGTCTGGAGCCGGCGGACGCCCGCGTAGGTGAGGCCGTCTCGCAGGGCCCGCCAGGACGCGTGCAGATGAATGGCGTACAGCACGATGGCCAGCGACAGTTCGCGAGGGACAAGCCCGAGCAGCGCGAGCACGGTCAGCAACATGTAGGCTGAGCTGAACAAGAACAGGCCGGCAAGAAATGTCCTCTTCTGGCCGAACGCGACGGCGTTCGTTCGGATGCCATTGCGCAGGTCGCCATCGTAGTCGCGCGTCTCGTGGGTCAGATGTCCGGCAGCGAACACGAGCCCGAAGTAGCAGCCGACGGCCACGCTGTGCGGCGAGATCGACGACAGGGCTGCATAACCGAGCAGAAAGTGGAGCGCACCGCCGAAAAAATGAAGCAGCGAGTTCAGCAACGGCACCCCTTTGCCGTGAATGCCCGGAAAGGAATAGATGGCGCTGAACGCCGCGATGATCAACGCAATGGCGAACGACACCCGGCTGACCAAGCCAAAGACCAGCAGGCTGAGCGCCAGCAGGGTCAATGCCAGACCACCCATCCTGGCGGAGTTCTCGCCTTTGGCCAGGTAGGTCCTGGTGGCGCGGTGCGGATCCTCGAGGTCGCCATGCACACCTGACCAGTCGTTGAGCACGAAGACATGCGCGACAAGCAGAAGGTTACCGGCGACCAGGGCTGCAATCGTGAAGAAGGTGCTGGCACTGAAGTCGGCCATCGCGAAGCACGCACCAATCATCGGTGCCCCCTGCAGCACGCAGACCTCGTCGATGCGGATGCAGGACAGGAGGCGCCACAGCGATGCGGCGCGTGCTTGCACGGGGACGGTCTTGGCCTCGGGCTGTGTCATTGGCCGGCGCCTTCCGGGGTACGGGCAGGTTCGGCCTGCAGTCCCATTCCCTTGGTTCCGTAGTAGAGCCTCAACCAAAGCGCGTAACCCACATCCTGCGACCAGTAGTAGCGCCGCACGGTGCCGCTCATGTCGTTGTGATAGAGCAGGGGCGGATTGCCGGCCAGTGCCGAGAAGCCATTGGAGGCGAGGTCGCGCAAGAGCCGGATGGCCTCGGCGTTCACTGCCGTACTTCGCGGTGCGCTCTCCAACTGCGCCAAAAGCGTGGCCGCCCGAGCCCACACCTCCTGGCTGGGAACAGCAGGCTGCAGGCGTGATGCCGGCAAGAGGAGCGGGCAGCCGGCGCGATGCAGATCCGCAAGCCTCAGGATCATCATCGGCGGCGCTCCCGCGTAGTAGACCCAGAGGCTACTGTCGGCCGAGCGTCGCATCAGCGCTTCGCACAGCGAGCGCGCTGCAGTTGGATCCTGCCTGGCGAGCAGCATGTAGATATGCATCTGGATGCCGATGTCCGCTGGATTCGGGTCCGCGCCTGGGTCCAGGCATTGGTAGTCGGCGCGTTGGGCGAGCCAGGTGCGATACAGCCCGTCGCCCGTACGGAACTGCCGGATGGTTCGCAGCGCAGTCGCCAGCTTCGCCTGGATTTCGCCCGGCGCCACGCGCCACACCAGGGCCGTGTCATCCGAGTCAGGCGTGATGGCGCATCCAAGCACGCCGATGGTCGGTGCATCGGACCTTCCGTGATAACGCACGAGGCCATTGGGCTCGATCTGGCTGGCAAGGTAGCTGCGCGCCTTGGCGAGCATGTCCTGCATTTGCGCTGGGGCCGCGATCGGACCTGCGATGTCGAGCATGATCGCGTTGAGATAGGTATTGAGCTCGGGCTGCGGCTTCTCGAAGCGGGTATCGCTGGTGAACGACGTGAGCCAATAGCCTGGCGCCTGTTGCCCTTGGGCGATGCGCTCAACCGCAAGGCGGGATGCGTACTCGAGGAAACGGTCCACCGGATCGGCGGCGCTTTCTGCCGCCAGATCGAAGGAGCGTTCACGCAGGAGCCGCGCCTCGCCACCAGGATGCGCGCGAACGAGAACCGCCAGCACGTGCCTGCCGGGCCGCAACTGGCCGAGGGGTGCGCTCAGCCGCCATCCGGCAGGGTGCTTCTCGCCCAGCGTCCGGACGACATCGGGACGCTCGAAGAAGCGACTTGTTCCCGCCACCTCCCGTCCGTCGATCAGCACCGCAATGTCCTGGGGCGAGTTCGAGTCCACGAGCGCCCATCCGGCGACGTCGAGTTGCCGCTCGATCCGATCGCCCATTGCAGCGTCGTGGACGACCGCCTCGATCGTATCGATCAGATCTACGTTGCCGCGCAGATCCATGAAGAGATCGGCGTGCGCGGGCGGGTGGCTCAACTCGGCGATGAACGCCGCGTTGCGGAAGTCCCACATGGGCCGCATCCTGTCGTCGGCCTTTGCCGTCAATACCGCCGTGTCGATGGCCCCGGTGTACCAGAAGGCGCCGACGGCCTGGATACCGATTGCCAAGACGCATGCTGCGCCGAACAGCACGCGGCCGCCCCGCGACAAGGCGGCCACGATGGGGGGGAGCATCCATACGAGCAGCGGCACCATGTCCGTAAGCCATCGTGGTCCCCATGCAATGCCCTGCCGCCAATCGACCATCGCATAGCCGCCGATTTGCACGACCATGGCTGCGCACAGCGCCAACGTGAGGCCGCGCGCGCTTCGCTCCCGAAGCGCGTAGAGGAGCAGGCACGGCACGAACAGCAGAAACGGCGAGAAGATGAACAACCCCCGCGTCGGGCTGACCAGCAGGCCGGCGACTCCCTCGGTGAAGCTGTCATTGAAATCGCTGGGATGAACACTCAGCGCATACGCGCCGGCCACATGGCCGACCAACTCCAGGTTGTAGACCAGCGTGAAGATGACCGGGACAGCGCCGGAAAGGACGAGCCAGGCCCGCCGCTTCCCCGCCCACCAAAGTCCGTAAAGGCCAAGCGCCGCGGCGAGTATGGCGTCGGGTGGCCGGTTCGCGGCAATCAACGCACAGAGGAATCCGGCTACTGCCACACGAATCGGCGTACTCGGCCCTGTGATCAGCCACATCGTCGCAATGATGAGAAGCTGCGCGACGCCATGCATCCACAACGCCTGGCTGCTGATCACCCATGCGGTGGTGCCGAAGGCAAAAACGAGACTGAGAAGGATGGCGGTGCGGGGGCTGCTGCGCCTGCGCAGCAACAGATAGAGCAAGGCCACCGATGTCGCCGCGATCACGGAGGCGCAGAGCTTTTCCATGATTCGGGCCATCTTCTCGAAAATGTGCGTATCCCAGGCGATGGAATCGAGATAGCGCACAGCCGGCAAGTAGAGCGGCGCGACGATCAACGGGACCACGAGCGGATACTTGGAAACGAGGTGCTGGTCACGCCCCCTCATGATCCAAAACGCCGTGCCGTCCTCGCCCCCGGCTACCGGCGGGGTTCGCCCCAGCGCGACGGGGCTGACGATCGGATCCAGCAATACGCTGTGATTTCGCAGGATAGAGAACGGCAGATACCGCGCCGCGTAAGTGTCGGCGGCCGAAATCAGGCGACCGTTGGCATTGAAGACCACGAACGAGACGATCGCCAGCAGCAGCGCGATCACCCCGTCAGAAAGGGAAGACCTTGACCGCCGTGGTTGTGCTGCATCGCTCCCTGGCCATTTGGACGCGATTCCGCTCATCGATCTTCTTTCTTGCTGTAGCCTCGCGCCCGTATCGGCGACCTTGTAGCTTCTGTAAGAATTATGCCTGACAGTAAATTATGTAAAAATTTGCCGCTTGCGGCGCGGAGTCGTCATGCAGTCCCGCAATTCCGGCAACAGATATCCGTTGCCCACCACCGATCTTGCAATCTTCACGATCTGCGCAAGCAACTATCTCGCCCATGCTTGCGTACTCGGAGCCTCGGTGCGCCAACATCAGCCGGGGGCCACGCTCGTCGTTTTTCTGCTCGATGAGCCGCCTGCAGACATCGAGTTGCCGGAATGCGTAACCATTGTTCCGGCCGAAGCGGCCTTCCAGCGCAGGGAATGGAACCATCGCCGATGCCACTACAGCATCCTCGAGTTCGCAACGAGCGTGAAGCCGGCCTGCTTCCGCTACCTGTTCGACCAAGGGGCCGGGCGCGCCGTCTACCTCGATCCGGACATCCGGCTGTTTCAGAGAGTCGATCAGTTCTGGAACGCAGATGCGAACGATGCTGAACTCGTGCTCACGCCGCATATTCTGTCGCCGCTCCCGGACGACGGATGCATGCCGGACGATCTCGTCATTCTGCGTGCCGGCCTCTACAACCTCGGCTTTGCGGCATTGCGGGACACCGATCGCGCACGCTTCCTGCTGGAATGGTGGGACCACAAGCTGCGAACACTCTGCCTCGAGGACGTGCAGACTGGCGTCTTCACGGACCAGAAGTGGATGGACTACGCACCGCTGCTGGTGCCCGGCGCGACGGTGCTGCGGCACATGGGCTTCAATGCCGCCTATTGGAATCTTCATGAACGCACCCCTCGCCGCCTGGACGACCACTGGCGGGTGGAAGGCCGGGCGGGAGATGTCCATGACCTCATCTTCTTTCACTTCAGCGGCTTCAACCCCGACCTGAAGCAACTCTCACGCTACGAGAGCCGCTTCGGGTGGGATCTGCCCGGAGATGCGCGCACCCTGTTCGGCGATTACGCCAAGGCCCTGATCGACGCCGGCATCTCAAGATTCAGGGCGCTGGGCATTCCGCAGGTCACCTTTGCCGACGGCACCGGCTGGGATCGGGCATGCCGCGCGCTGTACCGCCAGTCGCTCGCGGAAGGACTGGATCTGGGCGACCCGTTGGAGAATCCGGACTTCCTGGAATGGGCGGGATGCCAGGCGCCGGGCGATCACGTGACACGGTATCTCCGGGTCGTGCTGCGCATGCGCGGCGATCTGGTGAGTACCTTCGACGATGGCCATGACATTCGCGGCCTGATGGCCTGGATGCGGACCTCGGGCGTGCGCGAGGCCGGGCTCGACCGGAATCTGGTCGAACGCCTCGGCGCTCCCGGCAAGGCGCACCGCATGAGCGCGAACTATGTGGGCTATCTACGCTCGCATCTGGGCGTCGGGGAGGCCGCTCGCAACAGTGTTGCGGCGCTCGATGCGGCGGGCGTTGCGGTTCATTGCCACGACATCTCGACCGATGCGCCGGCGCCGACGGGCGACTACACACCCCCGGGCCAGCGTTGGTCGTCGGGCACGCCTGCAGCCACCATCCTGGGTTGCAATGCGGACATGCTGCCCGACGTGCTGTCGAAACTGCCGGAGCACCTCCTCACCACCTATCGCGTCGGTTGCTGGTATTGGGAAACGCCCGATTTCCCCGATGAATGGGCGGATCGGTTCGATCTGGTGGATGAGATCTGGGCCGGTACGCAATTCATAGCCGACGCGATCAAGCGGAAGGCGAAGATTCCCGTCGTCGTCATGCCGCCGATGGTCATGCCCCCGCCCGTTGCGAGGGACCGCGCATGGCTGGCAACCCTGCTGCCGGAGGCTTCGCGCGAAGAGTTCATGTTCCTGTTCCAGTTCGACGTGGCCTCGATCCCGTTCCGCAAGAACCCGCAGGGTGTTGTTGCGGCCTTCGTCGAGGCATTCCGGCCAGCCGACCCGGTGCGATTGATCATCAAGGCGCTCAATGGCGAGGCGCATCCCGAGCTGATGCTGTCGTTGCGCGCGGTGGCCAACGGACATCGGGTCTCGTTCCTGACCACGGCGCTCGAGAGCGTCGATCGCTTCCGGCTCCTGGCCTCGGCCGACAGTTTCGTCTCGCTTCATCGGGCCGAAGGCTTCGGCCTGTCGATTGCAGAAGCGATGGCGTACGGCCTGCCTGTGGTGGCCACCGGCTGGAGTGGCAACGTCGATTTCACGCATACCAACAACGCCGCCCTGGTGCCCTTCGATCTCGTTCGCAGTGAAGTCTCGCACGGACCCTATGCGGCCGGCACACTCTGGGCAGAACCTCAGCTCGGCGCCGCCGCCCGCCTAATGCGGCGAGTGTGGCTGGACCCTGTGTGGCGCGCGCAGATCGCGCAGGCCGGCCAAGAGACCGTGGCCGCGAAATTTTCGGCCACGGCCGTGGGTCCTGCGATGCGTGGACGCCTCGATCAGATCGCAGGTCTGGCCAGGGGCCAAGCCAGCCCGCGCGAACAATCGGCGGCCGAACGCACGGATCGGGCATCCGCCTCGCGCGCCAGGCCGCTCTTCGTCAGAGTGATACATGATGTGCTCAGTTACCCTGGCTACTACCTGGTGCGGCTGCCGCGTGTACCCCGGATACTGTGGCGCTATGGCGTTTCCGGTACGTTGAAGAGGGCCGAGTTGGTCGCCGGTGCGGCTGTGGACGTCAAGGGCCAATACCTCGTCACCCAGGTCCTGACACGACTTCGCAGGCGGCTCCTGCGCTGGCGATACGACGGTTGGCGTCGGCGGTAGATGGCGCCTCGCGGGGCACACGCCTTCGCGCCTCTCGCACGCTCAGTCATCGTGACATTCGCCGCGTGGTATATCCGACGGTCAGGGCCGTGGTACTGGCCGCCGGGATCCGCAAAGGGCAGTCGCGCCCAATCCATCGGCCGACCAAACGGCACGTCAACAACTCCGGTGTACCTCATGCGTCAGGCCGGCTTGCGCAGGAAGCCCTGCTGGGCACCGTTGCGATTGGGCGCGAAGCCATTGGCCTGCAGCGTCTCCTCGATGGTTTCGTAAAACACGCCGATCTTCATGATCTCGCGCGCCTGCTGCGCGGTCGCAATGGGGCGACCGAATTCAGTCGAGATGCGCACCAGTTGCCGGATCTGTTCGACCGAGCTCATCTTGCCGGTGCGGGTCTGGTTCCACAGCACGTCCTCAATGCCGCAGCGCACGTGCAGGCCTAGGGCGATGCCGATCATGTTCACGGGCAGCACGTTGAGCACCGAGCTTTCCACCGTGACCACCGAGCCATCGGGTGCGGCGCGCAGGAAGTTGGCCAGGTTGTAGATGTTCGCCTGGTCCATGCCGCCGCTGATGGCCACCCAGTTCATCACCAGCGGGCCCTTGTAGACGCCGCGGCGGATCATCCGCTCGATGGTCTCGAAGCTGTTGATGTTGTAGCACTGGAACTCGCTCTGGATGCCCGCGGACGTGAGGCGGCGGATGTGCTCCTCGACCCAGCTGGGGTTAGAGGGCACGATCATGTCCTTGTACGTCGAATAGAGCCTCGGGTCGCCGCGCGACAGGCCCCTGAAGTCGTCCAGGCCGGCGTGCTCGGTCACGTTCATCTGCGTGGTGTTGACGGTCACGGTCACCTGGTCGGGGCGGGGCGTGAGTTCGGCCAGCATGTGGCGCGTGTCGTCGCTCAGCCACTTGGCCGCGGCACCGTCGTCCTCAGGCGCGAAGCTGATCGAGCCGCCCACCTGGATGATCATTTCCGGCACGGCCTTGCGCACGCCGGCGATCAGTTCGTTGAACATCGACAGCCGCTTGCTGCCCCTGCCGTCGGCCTCGCGCACATGCAGGTGCAGCACGGTGGCGCCGGCTTCGTAGCAATCGACCGCCTTCTGGATCTGGTCTTCCATCGTGACCGGGATGTCTTCCGGAAAGTCGGCGGGAATCCACCCCGGCGCATAGGGCGCGGCCGTGATGATCAGGGGCTGCTGGTTCTCGGGATACAGGTGGCCGTCGAGGAAGTTCATGGGGTTTGTCTCCGGTGGGAAAGTTGCTCTGGCGCCAAAAGTGTCTGGTGCACCCCGGAAAACTTCTTGCTCATCCGGGACTGCGACTTGTCTTTGCGGGACATTGAAACGGTCCGTGCGAAGACCGGTTTCGCAGTCTCCATCTGCACCAGACACTGAAGGCCATGGCCGATCACAATCGGGCCATCATCAAGACACAGCAATCCAGGATCAGCCCCCGGGCGAACACGGGGCTCCTGAAGAATCCACCATGAAGCACCTCGGCCGACTGATGCGTAGTGCGAGCCTCAGCGGCTACGTGGACCTGGTGCGCTCGCTCGGCCGGGACCCGCATGCCTTCCTGCGCACCGTGGGGCTGAAGGCCCAGTTGCTCGAGCACCCCGAGATGCTGATTCCAGGTGACGCCGTGCGCGAGCTGCTCGAGATCACCGCGCGCGCCACGCGCACCGAAGATTTCGCGCTGCGGCTCGCGGCGCAGCGCAAACTCTCGGCGCTCGGGCCGATCGGCGTCGTGCTGAGGGAAGAGCCCACGCCCCGCGACGCGCTCGACACGCTGGGCCGCTACCTGAAGCTGGTGAACGCCTCATTGAGCTTTCGCCTGGAGGATACGGGCGACATGGTCATCCTGCGCGAAGACCTGCTGCCCAGCCCCGGGCTGCCGATGCGCCAGTCGATGGAACTGGCCGTGGGCATCATGTTCCGCGTGCTCACCGAGCTGATCGATCCGCAGTGGCGGCCGCAGCAGGTCTGCTTCACGCACCGCCCGCCGGCGGACGTGTCGGCGCACCGCGCCTTCTTCGGGCGCCACGTCAAGTTCAACCAGGATTTCAATGGGCTCGTGTGCCTGGCGGCCGATCTGCGCAAGCCGCGCGAATCAGGCGACCAGGGCGCGGCGCGTTTTGCGCGAGAGTACCTGGAGGCGGCCCTGAAAGACCGCGGCGAGAGCACGCGCGAAGCCTGCCGCGAACTCATCCTCGCGCTCATGCCCGGCGGCGGCTGCACGGCGCAGGAAGTGGCGCGGCACCTGCGTGTGGACCGCCGCACGCTGCACCGCCGGCTCGAGGCTGAAGGCTTCACCTTCAGCAGCCTGCTCGACCATGTGCGCTCCGACCTCGTCAAGCGCCACCTGCGCGACAGTGACCTGCCGCTGAGCGAAGTGGCCGAGCTGCTGGGCTTCTCGGGGCCAAGCAGCTTCAGCCACTGGTTCCGCCACCACTTCGGCTGCAGCGCCTCGCAGTGGAGCAAGCAGACGGCCAGCGCGGTGGCTCAGGGGACGGTGCGCGCGTTCTGAGCCAGGCCTTCAAAGCGGAGGGCATGCGAAAGGCCTTCGAGCAGGCGCCAAAAGGCGCGCGTGACAGACCTCGTCATCACCACGCTCACTCTCAAGCCGCCTTGCGCAGGAAGCCCTGATTGGCGCCATTGCGATTGGGTGCGAAGCCGTTGGCCGCCAGCGACTCTTCCGCTGTGTCGTAGAAAACGCCGATCTTCGAGATCTCGCGCGCCTGCTGCGCTGTGGCAATCGGACGGCCGAACTGGCGCGAGATTTCCACCAGCTGTTCGATCTGCGCCACCGTACCGATCTTGGCCGAGCGCGTCTGGTTCCACAGCACGTCTTCGGTGCCGCATCGCACGTGCAAGCCCATGGCGATACCTATCATGTTCACGGGCAGCACGTTGCGCACCGAGCTCTCCACGGTGAGCACCGCGCCATCGGGCACCGCACGCACGAAGTTGGCCAGGTTGTAGATGTTCGGCGCGTCCATGCCGCCGCTGATCGCCACCCAGTTCATCACCAGCGGACCTTTGTAGACACCGCGGCGCATCAAGCGTTCGACCGACTCGAAGCTGTTGATGTTGTAGCACTGGAAGGCGCTCTGGATGCCGGCCTTCGTGAGGCGACGGATATGCTCCTCGACCCAGCCCGGCTGTGCCGGCACCGTCATCTCCTTGTAGGCTTCGTAGATGGCGGGGATCTCGCGCGAGGTGCCCTTGAAGTCCGCCAGCTCGGCGTGCTCCGTGACGTTCATCTGCGAGGTGTTGACGGTCACCGTCACCTGGTCCGGCGTGGGCTCCAGCTCGGCCAGCATGTGGCGCGTGTCGTCGCTCAGCCACTTGGCCGCGGCGCCTTCGCTCTCCGGCGCGAAGCTGATCGAGCCGCCCACCTGAATGATCATTTCCGGCACGGCCTTGCGCACGCCGGCGATCAGCTCGTTGAACTTCGACAGCCGCTTGCTGCCCTTGCCGTCCAGTTCGCGCACATGCAGGTGCAGCACCGTCGCGCCGGCGTTGTAGCAGTCCACCGCCTTCTGGATCTGCTCTTCCATCGTGACCGGAATCTCGCCCGGAAAGTCGGAAGGAAGCCAGCCCGGCGCATAGGGCGCGGCGGTGATGATCAGCGGCTGCTGGTTTTCGGGAAAGAGGTGGCCGTCGAGGAAGTTCATGGCGTGGTTTCTGTCGGGTTGCGATGTAGGAAACGGAATCGATGGACAACTCAGTACGGCACGTCGCCGACGATGCCGGCGCGTTCCATCTTGCGCGGCGCGGGCCAGTAGTCGTTCAGCGCGTAGTGCTGCGTGCTGCGGTTGTCCCAGACGACCACGTCGCCGGCCTGCCACGACCAGCGCACCTGGTACTCGGGAATGGTGGCGCGGCTGAGCAGGTAGTTCAGCAGCAGCGCCGCGCCGGGCGTCTTGTCGATGCCGTGCCGCACGTTCTCGGGGGTGCTGTAGTTCACGAAGTGCGTGGTGAAGCTGCCCACGTAGAGCACCTTCTCGCCGGTCTCGGGGTGCGTGCGCACCACGGGGTGCTCCACGGGCGGATGGTCCTGGCCCAGCTTGAGGCGGGCTTCCATCGGCATGACGGCGCCGAACGAATGCTCGATAGCAGCCTTGGCGCGCAGCTTGCCGATCTTCTGCTTGATCTCTTCGGGCAGCTCGTCGTGCGCCTGCACCATGTTCACCCAGATGGTGTCGCCGCCGATCTCGGGACACTCGATGCAGCGCAGCACTGCCCCCATCGCCGGCGCTTGGCGCCACAGGCCGTCGCAGTGATAGGTGTTCTCGTAGCTGTGCTTGTTGTCGCTGCGGTAGATACGCACGAGGCCCGGGTGCTCTGGGTCGCTGCCGACCACGGGGTGATCTTCGAGCGCGCCGAAGCAGCGTGCAAAGGCCGCATGCTCGGCGCGCGTGATGTCCTGTCCGCGGAAGAACAGCACCTTGTGCTGGAGCAGTGCGGCGCGGATCGGCGCAAAGCGCCCGGGGTCGCGCGAGGCCTCGCCCAGGTGGACGTCCGAGATTTCCGCGCCGATGGAGGGCGTGATGGGTCTGATCTTCATGAAGGGTCTCCGATGAAATGGCGAGCGAAGCTCAGTTCGCCTGGATGCGGTACTTCCTGACGATGGCGGCGTTGCGCTCCGACAGCGCCTTCGTCTCGACGATGAGCGCGGGCGTGTCGACGCTGAGTTCGGGCTCCAGGCCCACGTCGAGCAGCTTCTGCTGCACGGCGGGCAACTGGCCGGCCTTGCCGATCGCGGCGTGCAGCTTCGCCAGCACGTCGGCCGGCAGCTTGGCGGAGCCAATGAAGCCGACCCAACCGCGGAACTGCAGGTCGGGATAGCCGAGCTCGGTGGTGGTGGGCAGGTCGGGCAGGAAGCGCGAGCGGGTCTTGCCGGTGAACGCGTAAGGGCGCAGCTTGCCGGCCTTGATGAGCGGCATCGAGGTGAGCATGCCGTCGAACATCAGGTCAACCTGGCCGCCCAGCAGGTCCTGCAGCGCGGGCGGCGAGCCGGGGTAGCCGATGTGCTGCAGGTCGAGCCCCGCGCGGTCGCTGAGGATCAGGCCCGCGTACTGCGACACGGTGCCGGGGCTGTAGCTGGCGAAGCTGGCCTTGCCCTTGCGCGTCTTCAGCTCGGCGACCAGGCCCTGGAAGTCCTTGGCCGGAAAGTTCGCGGCCGTGACGAGCACCACGCCCGAGCGCGCCACCGAGGCAATGGGCACCACGTCCTTCAGCGGATCGAAGGGCATCTTCACGACCTGCGGCGTTTCAGCCAACACGTTGCTCGCCGCCATCACGATCGTGTTGCCGTCGGCCGGTGCCTGCAGCATGGCCTGCAGGCCGATCGATCCGCCGGCACCGGGGCGGTTCTCGACGATCACGGGACGGCCGATGTCCAGCGCCATCTGCTGCCCGACGACGCGGGCAACGATGTCCATCGTGCCGCCCGGCGGCGCGGGGACGATGAGCTTGACGGGCTTGTCGCCCAGCGCCCAGGCCCCGAGGGCCATCGAGCATCCGACCAGCGCCACGGCGGCGCGTGCAAAGTGCAGCAGTTTCATGGGTTGTCTCCGGTTTTTTCATGCGGGCCTCGGTGGGCCAACGCCGCCAGTATCCGGCGCACTCCGCTCGCAGTTCTTGCTTTATTGGGGCATCAATTTGCCGATTTGGGACATCGCCGAGACCACACTTCCCGACGTTGAAACGCGCCGCAAGAATCCGTTCCATCCCAGCCCCCACACGCATCGCATCAGGAGACGCACCATGAACCAGGCCATCCGCTTCCACGAGACCGGCAGCGCCGACGTGCTCAAGCTCGAACACGTCGAGGTCGGCGAACCCGGCCCGGGCGAGGCGCGCGTGCGCCACAGCCTCATCGCCGTCAACTTCATCGACATCTATTTCCGCACGGGGCGCTATCCGCTCGCGCTGCCCAACGGCCTGGGCTCCGACGCCGTGGGCGTGGTCGAAGCCGTGGGGTCGGGCGTGACCGACATCCGCGTGGGTGATCGCGTGGGCTACCTCATCGGGCCGCAGGGGGCGTACTCGCAGGCGCGTGTGATGCCTGCCGATGTGCTCATTCCGCTGCCCAACGGCATCTCGGACAGCACTGCTGCCACGCTGATGATGAAGGGCATGACGGCGCAGTACCTGTTCCGCCAGGTCTATCCATTGAAGGGCGGCGAGACCATCCTGTACCACGCAGCCGCGGGTGGCGTGGGCCTCATCGCCTGCCAGTGGGCGCGTGCCATGGGCGTGACGATGATCGGCACCGTGAGCACCGACGAGAAGGCCGCCGTCGCCAAGGCCAACGGCTGCACGCACACCATCGTGACCTCGCGCGAGAACATCGCCCAGCGTGTGCGCGAGATCACCGACGGCAAGGGCGTGCCGGTGGTCTACGACTCGGTGGGCAAGGACACACTGGAGGCTTCGCTCGATTGCCTGCAGCCGCGCGGCACGCTGGTAAGCAACGGCACCTCTTCTGGCGCCGTGGTCCTCGACACCAAGCTGCTGGCGGCGAAGGGCTCGATCTGGCTCACGCGGCCGGCGATGGTGCACTACATCCATCCGCGCCCGCACATGCTCAGCATGGCCGACGAACTGTTCGGCCACGTGCTGGCCGGACGCATCGTGAGCGAGCCGCAGCAGAGCTTCGCGCTGGCCGACGCGGCCGAGGCGCACCGCGCACTCGAAGGCCGAAAGACCACCGGCGCCACCGTGCTCGTACCCTGAGGTTTTCATGATCGCCTTGTCTGTCGCCGCATGGCCGGCGCGCGGCCGCCTGCTCTTTCCGGGCGTGCTCGCCTGCGCGGTGGTCGCCGCCGCGTCCACCTTTTTGTCGCAGCACTACGGTGCGCCGGTGATGCTGTTTGCGCTCATCCTCGGCATGGCGATGAACTTCCTTTCCGCCGAGGGCCCGTGCAAGCCCGGTATCGAGTTCACCGCGCGCCACGTGCTGCGCTGGGGCGTGGCGCTGCTCGGGCTGCGCATCACGGCCGCGCAGGTAGTGGCGCTGGGCTGGCACCCGGTGCTGCTGGTGGCGGTGTCGCTGGTGCTGACCATCGGCGTGTCGATGGTCGTGGCGCGGCTGATGGGCTTCAACGTGCTGTTCGGCCTGCTCAGCGGCGGCGCCACCGCGATCTGCGGCGCTTCGGCCGCGCTGGCGCTGGCCGCGGCGCTGCCGCCGCATCCGCTGAAGGAACGCGCCACGCTGTTCACGGTGGTGAGCGTGTCGGCGCTGTCGACGCTCACGATGATCGCCTACCCCCTGATCGCACGCGCCCTGGGCATGGACACGCACACGGCCGGCGTGTTCCTGGGCGCCACCATCCACGACGTGGCGCAGGTGGTGGGCGCGGGCTACGGCATGTCGCAGGCCACGGGCGACACGGCCACGCTGGTCAAGCTGATGCGCGTGGCGGCGCTGCTGCCGGTCATCCTGTTCGCCGTGATGTTCACGCGTGCCACCGGCAAGGCCGTGGGCGGCCAGCGCCCGCCGCTGCTGCCGTGGTTCGCGGTGGCGTTCGCTGCGCTGGTGGCGCTCAACAGCACGGGCTGGCTGCCGCCGGCCCTCGCCACCGCGGGCAGCGACCTGTCGCGCTGGTTCCTGGTGGCGGCCATGGCCGGCATCGGCATGAAGACGCAGCTGCGCGAGCTGGTCGACGTGGGCCTCAAGCCGGTGGTGCTGATGGTCGGCGAGACCGTCTTCATCGCCGCGCTGGTGCTCGCGCTGCTGCGCTGGGCGCCCTGACGCACGACGACAGAGACGACAACACACACAACAACCAGGAGACAAGACCATGAAGAAGAAGAAGAAGACCCTCGTCGCCGCCGCAGCCGCGACCCTCGCTGCCGGCGCTTCCCTCGCCCAGTCCTCGCTCACGCTGTTCGGCGTGATGGACGCAGGCGTGAGCCACTACCGCACCACCAGCAGTTCGCACAACCCGCTGCGCTCGGCCAAGCTGCGCCAGAGCCAGACCGTGCTGTCGCCCTCGGGCAATGCGTCCAGCCGCATCGGCTTTCGCGGCACCGAAGACCTCGGCGGCGGACTGGCCGCGAGCTTCTGGCTCGAGGCGCCGCTGAACAACGATACAGGCGGCGGCATCACGAACTTCGGACGCCGCTCCACGCTCAGCCTCAGCGGCCCCTTCGGCGAACTGCGCCTGGGTCGCGACTACACGGCCTCGTTCTGGAATGACGCGGTGTTCGACCCCTTCAGCGTCAACGGCGTGGGCACCAACCTGATCGCCGTGGTCAACAGCAACATCGCGGCCTCGCGCGCGCTGGCCACGGGCAGCCTGCTGAACGGCGGCCTCTCCGCAGGCACCGACAGCTACCTGCGCACCAGCAACGCCGTCAGCTACTTCCTGCCACCAAACCTGGGCGGCTTCTACGGCCAGGTGCAGTACGCGCTGCACGAGAACACCAAGATCAGCAGCACGCCCGACAGCCCCTCCAAACGCGGGCGCTACGTGGGCGGGCGCATCGGCTGGGCCAGCGGCCCCGCCGACGTGGCGCTAGGCTACGGCGAGAGCACGCTGGCCAGCACCACCGTACAGAGCGAGAAGATCAAGAGCCTGAACCTCGGTGCTTCGTACGACTTCGGCGTGGTGAAGGTGTTCGGCGAATGGTCGCGCGTGCGCGACGTGCGCAACAGTGCCGCCCCGTTCGCCAACGGTTCGTTGCGCCTGACCGACCGCTACGACGGCCTCATGGCCGGCGTGAACGTGCCTCTGGGTGCGGGCATGCTGCGCGCCTCGTATGCACGCGTGCGCTTCGTCAACGGGCTGCATCTGCCAGACGGCAATTCGTCGGTGAACAAGCTCGCACTCGGCTACGTGCACAACCTCTCCAAGCGCACGGCGCTGTATGCCTCGGTGGCGCGCATCCACATCGCCAACGGCCGCAACAACCCGACCGTGATGGGCGTGACGCCGCTGGTGCTGAGCCTGCCGGCGATCTTTCCTCAGCCGGGCTACGCGACCACCAACGGCATGCAGCCGCACCGTGCGCTGGGCTACGACGTGGGCATTCGGATGGCGTTCTGAGCGCCTGAAAGCGACGGCGGCGCCCTCCGCATTCCTACTAGCCATTGCCGCAGACGCTGGTACGGCTGGTAGGGAGCAGGTCACTCTCGGCCTACTTTGACGTAGTCCACTATTGCGGATACCGGGTAATTTTCTGCCGTCATGACGAAGGTCTGGCATTGCAGACGAGGCCAATCGCCAATTCTTGCGCCGTGACATCGGCGTTCTGCCGACGCCATGTCGAAGACTACCGTCGCCGGCGGCAGCCGCACGCCGAGCTACTTGGGTGCCATGGTGGTGAGCACGGCCACGCTCATGGCCTCCACACTCGTCTTGATCGATGGCTCGGGCACCGGCGCGAAGAAGGGCGAGTGATTGAAGGCCAAGGGCTTGCCGCCGGGCTTGAGCGACGCCATCACCTCTTCGGGAGAGAGCACGCCCACGAAGAACATCATCGATGGCACGCCCGCATTGCCGAACTCGGAAAAATCCTCGCTCGCGGTGATGGGCCGAACCTGCACCACCTTCGGGTCGCCGAACGCCGTCTTGAGTGCCGCCGCCGTCCGGTTGACCACCGCTTCGTCGTTGACCACCGCAGCCCCACCGGGCACCAGCTCGACCGTCGGCTCGGGCGCACCGCCCATCATCGCGGCCGCGTTGGCCGTGCGGCGAACGCCGGCCAGCAGCTTCTCGCGCACCTCCGGCTGGTAGCTGCGGATGGTGCCGCGCAACACCGCCGTGTCGGGAATGATGTTCCCCACTGTGCCGGCTTGGACCGCACCGATGGTGACCACGCCGAACTCGGCCGGGTCCTTCTCACGGCTCACCACGGTCTGCACGTCAGTGATGAAACGGGCGGCAATCGCAATCGGGTCGATCGTCTTGTCCGGCGCCGATCCATGGCCGCCGCGGCCTTTGAAGGTGATCTCGAGCGAGTCAGAGTTAGAACTGATCGCACCGACCTTGTAACCGACGAAGCCATAGGGCGACGGCGAGGTGTGCAGAGCGAACGCGAAGTCGGGCTTGGGAAAGCGCTTGAACAGGCCGTCGGCAAGCATGGCCTTGGCACCTGACACGGTTTCCTCAGCGGGCTGCGCGACAAACATCAGCGTGCCCTTCCACTGATCTTTCATCGTGAGCAGCGTGCGCGCGGTGCCGACCCAGCTCGCCATGTGGATGTCGTGGCCGCAGCTGTGCGCCACGAAGGTCTCGCGGCCGTTCGATTGGGTCTTGGCCTTGCTCGCGTACGGCAAGCCGGTCTTCTCTTCCATGGGCAGCGCGTCGAGTTCGGTGCGCACGAGCACGGTCGGGCCTGCGCCGTTCTTGTAAATCGCGACGAGGCCCGTGCCGCCGACCTTCTCGGTGACATCGAAACCGAGCTTGCGCATTTCGCCGGCCAGCTTCGCAGCCGTTCGCACTTCCTGGAAGGCGATCTCCGGATTGGCGTGCAGGTCTTTGTAGAGCGTGTCGAGCGAGGGGTACATACCGTTGACGACAGGCCCGATCTGCTGATGCAGCGACGTCTGTGCGCTGGCGCCCAGCGCCAGGGTCAGCAAGGCAACGGCGGACAAGGTGCCATGACGAAATGAACGGGAAGACATGGAGGAAGAAGCCCTATATGGAAAGAAGATAGACACCAGCCCTGCCAGTGTGGCCTTCTTCACGCAAGCTTCGAGCCCGGGATTGCCCTAGACATCAAAGCCGATCCGCAGTTCCCTTTTTTGCGACAGCAGGTCGCGTTCAAAAATTCGCTACTCACACAGGACAGCAAGGCACTTCGCGTACGTGGCGTGCATGCAAGGCATGCCATCGCGCGCCCTCCCCCAAGCGCCAGCTTCCAGTCGACCTCAACAAGGCTGGATGTCAGCACGCCCTCCTTGGCGACGTCTGCCTGATCGACTGCACCAATGGAACGCTGGACGTGGCCCTCGCCCATGGTCAGCGCAACGTAGCCGACAACATCTGCTGGCGAGGGGAAAGCAGCAGGGACAAGACCCATCCTTGCGAAGGCCGAGGCGATGCACTTTGTACCCAAGTTCGACCGTCAATCGAATTGGTAGGAACAATGGTGTAAGAAATAAAAAAGCGCCCCGAAAGGCGCTTGTTTATTGACTTCTTGGAGGAGAGGGAGGGATTCGAACCCTCGGTACTATCGCTAGTACGCCTGATTTCGAGTCAGGTACATTCGACCACTCTGCCACCTCTCCGGTGCTGTCGAGCCTTCGATTATAGCAGAGGAAATTGCACTTTTTGAAGCCCTGGGCTCAGCCGCGCAAAACTTCGAGCCCACCGAGGTACGGACGCAACGCCGCGGGCACGTTGATGGAGCCGTCTTCGTTCTGGTGGTTTTCCAGCACGGCCACCAGCGCGCGGCCCACCGCCAGGCCGGAACCATTGAGGGTGTGCACGAGTTCGTTCTTGCCCTGCGCGTTCTTGAAACGGGCCTGCAAACGACGCGCCTGGAAGGCTTCGCAGTTCGAGACCGAGCTGATCTCGCGGTAGGTGTCCTGCGCCGGCAGCCACACCTCGAGGTCGTAGGTCTTGGCGGCGCCGAAGCCCATGTCGCCGGTGCACAGCAGCACCACGCGGTATGGCAGCTCCAGCGCCTGCAGCACAGCTTCGGCGTGGCCGGTCATCTGCTCGAGTGCGTCGTAGCTCTTCTCAGGATGCACGATCTGCACCATCTCGACCTTGTCGAACTGGTGCTGGCGGATCATGCCGCGCGTGTCGCGCCCGGCACTGCCAGCCTCGGAACGGAAGCACGGCGTATGGGCCGTGAGCTTGATGGGCAGCTGCACCTCGGGCACGACCTCGTCGCGCACGAAGTTGGTCAGCGGCACTTCACTGGTCGGAATGAGGTACAGCGCCGAATGATCGGGCGCAGGCTCGCCGTCCTGGCCGCCCTTCTTCGCGGCGAACAGGTCACCTTCGAACTTGGGCAGCTGGCCGGTGCCGCTGAGCGTGGCGGCGTTGACCACGTAGGGCACGTAGCACTCGGTGTAGCCGTGTTGTTCGGTCTGCAGGTCGACCATGAACTGCGCGAGCGCGCGATGCAGACGGGCGATCGGGCCCTTCATGACGGAGAAGCGCGAGCCCGAGAGCTTGGCGCCCATCTCGAAGTCGAGGCCCAGCGGCGCGCCGAGGTCGACGTGGTCCTTGGGCGCGAAGCCCAGCCGCGTGGCGCTGGCGCCGGCGCCGCCCTTCGGGGCCCAGCGGCGCATCTCGACGTTGCCGGCCTCGTCTTCGCCCAGCGGCACGCTGGCGTGCGGCAGGTTGGGCACGGCGAGCAGCAGCGCGTGCAGTGCGGGCTGGATCTCTTCGAGGCGCCTGGATTGCGATTCCTGCTCGGCCTTGAGCGCGTTGACCTCGGCCATGAGCGCGTCGACCGATTCGCCCTTGGCCTTGAGCGGGCCGATCTGCTTGTTCAGCGTGTTGCGGCGCGCCTGGATTTCCTCGGTGCGGGTTTGCAGCGTCTTGCGCTCGGCCTCGAGCGCGGTGAACGCCGACACGTCGAGGTACGGCTGGTTCTTCTTGCGTTTTTCGAGGCCGGCCACGGCGGAGGCCAGGTCTTTGCGGAGCAGGGTGATGTCAAGCATGGGGGGATTTTAGGTGGGCGTAGCATCGCGATCCCACTCACCCACCTCGAAGGGAAAAACGATGGAAGCCTATCTGACATTCAACGGCAATGCCGCCGAAGCGCTCGCCTTCTATGCCAAGGCGCTGGACGGCAAGGTCGCCTTCAGCATGACCTTCGGCGAGAGCCCGATGGGCGCCCAGACGCCGGCCAGCCACAAGGACAAGATCATGCACGCCACGCTCGAGGCCCGCGGCCACAAGCTGATGGCCTCGGACGCCCCGCCGGAGTGGCCCTTCGAGGGCTACAAGGGCTTCTCGCTCTCGGTGCAGGCGAACAGCGTGGACGAAGGCAAGAAGCTGTTCGACGCACTGGCCGAAGGCGGCAAGGTGACGATGCCCTACGGCCCGCAGTTCTGGGCCAAGGGCTTCGGCATGCTCACCGACAAGTTCGGCGTGGCGTGGATGGTGAACTGCGAGAAGTGAAGGCCCCCCGGCTTTTCACTGCGCTTCGCTCCGTGTAATTCGCCACCCCCCGAGGGGGAGGCGCGGTTCGCCTTGGGGCGGCCCGGCGGCGGCCGCCTTCGACTCTCAGGCGACCGTCGCGGGATCGACGTTCGCCCCGCAGACGATCAGGCAGACCTTCTCGCCCGCGCGCGGCGCGTAAGCGCCGGTCTGCAGCGCGGCCAGCGGCAGCGCGGCGGCCGGTTCCACTGCCAGCTTCAGCTCTTTCCACAGCCACTGCTGGGCGGCGCGGATGGATTCGTCGGACAGCAGCAGGGCGTGCCGCACCTGCCGCTGCGTAATTTCCCACGAAATGGCGCCGATGCGACGCGCCCCGAGCGAATCGGCCGCGATGCCGCCCACCTCCACGTCGATCGGCTCTCCGGCCTCGCGAGCGCGAAACAGCGTGGGCGCCTTTTCGGGTTCGAGTGCCACCACACGGACGCGCTGCTCGAACCAACCAGCGAGGCCACCGATCAGCCCACCGCCGCCGACGCTCACGAGCACAGCATCGGGAAGACCGCCCTGCTCTTCGATCTCACGGCCGAGCGTGCCCGCGCCGGCCACCACTTCGGGCTGGTCGTAGGCGTGGGTGAGCAAGGCGCCGGACTCTTTCTGGCGCGTGAGGCAGGCGGCCAGCGCATCGGGGTACAGCTCGCCGACGACGACCACTTCCGCGCCCAGCGCACGCAGCCGCGCGCGCTTGGCCTCAGGCGACACGCCCGGCAGGAACACCTGGCAAGGCACGCCCAGAGCGCGCGCCGCGGCCGCCGTGGCGATGCCCGCATTGCCGCCCGAGGCCACGACCACGCCGCTGTCGGGAATGTCGTTGGCCAGCAGCCGGTTCATCATGCCGCGCGCCTTGAAGCTGCCACTGACCTGCATGTGCTCGAGCTTCAGCCAGATCTCGGCGCCCGGCGCCGCGACCCCGAAGGCGGCCGCCGGCAGCTTCCACAGCGGGGTTTCGCGCAGGAAGTGGCCGGCACGCTCGCTCAGCCTGCGGGAAGCGCTATCTATTTCAGAGCGCCAGTCGAAGGTTTTCTTGTCGTTCAAGAGATATGTCCTGGAGGGGGAATGTCGTCGAGCTTGAGCCCCTTGGGCAGCGGAAACTTGATGGTTTCCTCGATGCCGTCCATCTTGCGGACCGACACCGCGCCGAACGCGCGCACGCGCTCGATCACCTCGCGCACCAGCACCTCGGGGGCCGAGGCGCCGGCGGTGAGGCCGATGCGCGTCTTGCCCTCGAACCACTCGGGCTTGAGCTCTTCGGCCGAATCGACCATATAGCTCTCGGTGCCCAGCCGCTGCGCCAGTTCGCGCAGCCGGTTGCTGTTGGAACTGGTGGGGCTGCCGACCACGATCACGAGGTCGACCTGCGGGCTCATGATCTTCACCGCGTCCTGGCGGTTCTGGGTGGCATAGCAGATGTCCTGCTGCTTGGGCTCTCGCACGGCCGGAAAGCGCGTGCGCACGGCGGCGGCGATCTCGGCCGCGTCGTCCACGCTCAGCGTGGTCTGGGTGACCACCGCGAGCTTCTCGGTCTGCGAGGGCGAGACCTTCGCCACGTCGGCCACGTCCTCGACGAGGTGAATGCCGCTGCTGAGCTGGCCCATCGTGCCCTCAACCTCGGGGTGCCCCTTGTGGCCGATCATGATGAACTCGAAGCCCTCCTTCGCGAGCTTGGCGACCTCGACGTGCACCTTGGTCACCAGCGGGCAGGTGGCATCGAATATCTCGAAGCCGCGGTCGCGCGCCTCCTGCTCCACCGCCTTGCTCACGCCGTGTGCGCTGAACACCAGCGTGGCGCCGGGCGGCACGTCGGACAGTTCCTCGATGAAGATCGCGCCCTTGGCCTTGAGCTCGTTCACCACGTAGGTGTTGTGCACGATCTCGTGGCGCACGTAGATCGGTGCGCCGAACTTGGCAATGGCGCGCTCGACGATCTCGATGGCGCGATCGACACCCGCGCAGAAACCGCGCGGTTCGGCAAGGATGACTTCCGAGATGTCGGGGTTCATAGCACGCCGATCAGCTTCACTTCGAAGGTGACGGGCTGGCCGGCCAGCGGATGGTTGAAGTCGAAGCGCACCGCCGTGTCATTCGATTCGATCACCGCTCCCGCGTAGCTGCCCGTGCCGTCGGGCGTGGGGAACTGCACGACGTCGCCCGTGGCGTATTGCTCGTCGGGGTCGCCCATCTGAGCGAGCAGCTTCCTGGCCACCCACTGCTGCATGTCGGGGTTGCGCTCGCCGAAGGCCTCGCCGGCGGGCAGCTCGAAGGTGGCATGCGCGCCTTCTTCCAGGCCCATCAGGCGCTGCTCCATGGCCGGAGAAAGCTCGCCGGTGCCGAGCGACAGGGTCGCGGGCTTGTCGGCGAAAGTGTTGATGATGTCGCCCGCCGGGCCGGCCAGCCGGTAGTGCAGGGTCAGGAAGGAGCCGGAAGTCACGAGTTGGGACATGGGGGCAGCGGAGGTGGGCAAAGACAAGGTGGGTGTCCCGATAAACTGGACCTCATTTTAAGGACCGGGACTTCACCCGGCTCCGCCAAGGTTTCACCCCAGGGTTTCATGGCATTCAAGGATCTCCCTCTCGACGCCCGTCCCCGCGAAAAACTCATCTCGCGAGGGGCATCCGCGCTGGCCGACGCCGAGCTGCTGGCCCTGCTGCTGCGCACCGGCGTGGCGGGCATGAACGTGCTGCAGCTGGCGCAGCAGCTGCTCGAGCGCTTCGGCGGCCTCTCGGGCCTGCTGCACACCGGCGCCGAGGAGCTCAAGACCATCAAGGGCATGGGCGGCAGCGCCAAGCGCTCCGAACTGATCGCGGTGCTCGAACTGGCGCGCCGCGCCATGGGCGAAAGGCTCAGGGAGCGCACGGTGTTCGACTCGCCCGACGCGGTCAAGCAGTACCTGCAGCTGCACATCGGCTCGCGCCCCTACGAAGTGTTCGCGGTGGTGTTCCTCGACGTGCAGCACCGCATGATCGCGCTGGAGGAAATGTTCCGCGGCACGCTCACGCAGACCAGCGTCTATCCGCGCGAGGTCGTCACGCGCGCCATCCACCACCAGGCCGCGGCGGTGGTGCTGGCGCACAACCACCCCAGCGGCAACATCGAGCCCTCGCGTGCCGACGAGTCGCTCACGCAGACGCTGCGCGCCGCACTGGCGCTGGTGGACGTGCGGGTGCTCGACCACATCATCGTGAGCCCCGGACAGAGCTTCTCGATGGCCGAGAAGGGCGTGCTCTGATGGCCGCACGCGCCCCGTCTCTCAAGAACCTCGCCGACCTCAAGCAGGTGCAGCGCACGCTCGCCGAAACCCGCGAGCGCGAAGCCGCCGAGGCGGCCGCAAAGGCCGCGGCCGAACGCAAGCTCGCCGCCGAGAAAGACCTCTTTGCACGCGCCATCGGTGCCACCGAGCCGCTGCGCCGCAAGGCCGCAGTGCCGCTTGCGCCGCTGCCGCCGGCACCGATCCCGGTGCAGCACCAGCTCGACGAGCAGCGCGTGCTGCGCGAGTCGCTCTCCGACGAGTTCGACGTGACCACGCTGCTCGACGTGGACGACGCCATGAGCTTTCGCCGGCCCGGCATCGGCACCGACGTGACGGCGCGGCTGCGCAAGGGCGAATGGGCGATCCAGGGGCAGGTCGACCTGCACGGGCTGCGCAGCGACGAGGCGCGCGAGGCGCTCGGTGGCTTCATCCGCAACGCCAGCAAGCAGGGGCTGCGCTGCGTGCGCGTGGTGCACGGCAAGGGGCTGGGTTCGCCAGGCAGGCAGCCGGTGCTGAAGACCAAGGCGCAGCGCTGGCTGATCCAGAAGAACGAGGTGATCGCGTTCGTGCAGGCCAAGCCCGCGGAAGGCGGCGCCGGCGCCCTCGTCGTGCTGCTGGCGCCCACGCGGCGCTGACGCTTTCTGACTTGCTCCTTCCCCTTCCGGGCGAAGGCTGGGATGGGGGCTCGCGGCCTTTGCACGGGCCCTCCCTCATCCATCGCCGTCGTGTCCCCACCCCTACCCTCCCCAGCGGGGAGGGAGCAGGAAACGCAGCCGGCTTACGCCAAGTGATTCTTCAGCGGAACCGATGCGTCCGCCACCGCCGCAGCATCAGGGCTACGCCCCGCTTCAAGCAGCTTGCGGCTCATCATGTGGTCGACCGGCGCGTTCACCGACTCCACGCACACGAGCTGCCCATCGACGTAGTGGAACAGCGAGAACGCATCGGGCTTCGGCCCCGCGCGGCGAACGCTGACGAGGCCCGGCGTGCCTTCGGCCGGCATCAGGCCCACCATCTGCAGGCGCATGCCGCCCTGGTCGGACCAGAACCACGCGACCGCGTCGTGCGCACGCGCCGCGCCGGTCAGCGTGGCCACCGCGGTGCGCGCCTGGTCGTTGGCGTTCTGCACCGACTCGAGCCGCAGCGCGCGGCCCGCGCGGCGGTCGGGGAAGCGCGTGCAGTCGCCCACCGCGAGCACACCGGCCGCGCTGGTCTGCATGTGGCCGTCGACCACGATGCCGTCGGCGCATTCGATGCCGGCCGCCTGTGCGAGCGCCGTCTCGGGCACGGCGCCGATGCCGAGCAGCAGCAGGTCGACCGGCTGCTTCACGCCGTTGACCTGGATCGACACCAGCCGGTCGCCTTCCACTTCGAAGGCACCGGTCTGCGCACCGAGCACGATGTCGATGCCGGCCGCACGGTGCGTGGCGAGCACATGCGCCGACAGCTCGGGCGAGACGGCCCGGCCCAGCAGGCGCGGCGCGCTTTCGATCACCTGCACCGATTTGCCGAGCGCCTTGGCGGTGGCCGCCACCTCGAGCCCGATGAAGCCGCCGCCGAGCACGGTCACCTTCTCGGCCGATGCAAGCCGCTCGCGCAGGCGGTGCGCTTCTTCGGCG
Organism: Variovorax sp. 10L421; assembly: GCF_056395365.1. Lineage (NCBI taxonomy): Bacteria > Pseudomonadati > Pseudomonadota > Betaproteobacteria > Burkholderiales > Comamonadaceae > Variovorax > Variovorax sp. 10L421. The sequence goes on along the minus strand of NZ_JBFTJJ010000007.1, from coordinate 152,486 downwards.
GCACGCAGGCTCGCGACGTTTTCGAGGCCCGGCTTCAGGTCGGGCATCTGGCGTGCGCGCGTGCCGGTGGCCAGCACCAAGCGCTCCCACGGCAGCACCGCGCCCGAACGCAGCGTGACGGTGCGCGCCTCGCGGTCGATCGCCACGGCCGCGTCGCCCAGGTGCAGCGCGATGCCCGCTTCGCGGTACCAGTCGGCGGCCTTGTGCGGCTGCGTGGTTTCCTCCGCGCTCTTCAGGAAGGCCTTGGACAGGGGCGGGCGGTGGTACGGCTCGCACGCCTCTTCGCACACGAGGTGCACGCGCGCGCCCTGCCCCGCTTCGGCAAGCCCCGCGCAGAGCTGGGCCGCGGCGTGGCCGCCGCCGATGATGACGATGGAATTCATGATGAGAGAAACGTCTTTCGGAATCGTTGTGGGGTCGGTCACTCGCCGCGGTTGCGCATCCAGTCGGCGGTTTTGAAAAAGGAGTCGCGCAGCCTTGCGCGCAAGTCCTCGGGCACACCCGTCTCGCCCATCGCCTGGTCCATGCAGGCCAGCCATTGGTCGCGTTCCTTGATGCCGATGGTGTGGCCGCCGATGCTCTGCGGCAGGTGGCGCGCGCGCAGCATCGGATGGCCGAAGCGGTCGGTGTAGTGCTGCGGCCCGCCGAGCCAGCCGCAGAGGAACCAGAACAGGCGCTGGCGCGCGTTGTCGAGGCTGGTGCCGTGCACGGCGCGCAATTGCGCATACGCGGGCTCGAGGTCCATCAGGTCGTAGAAGCGCTCGACCAGCGCCTCCACCTTCGGTTCGCCGCCGATCCAGTCGAACGGCGTGCCGGCGGGCGGCTTTTCTTGTATCTGCATGGGCGGGAGTATCCCTTGAGGGGCCTGCTAGAGCTGCACGATGCCCGGAATGCCCACATCGGGGTTCACGTCGGCCTCGTAGTCCACGCCCTCCACCGAGAAGCCGAAGAGGCGCAGGAACTCGGTCTTGTAGCCGGCGAAATCAGTGAGCTCGTCGAGGTTGTCGCCGGTCACCTGCGGCCAAAGCTCCAGCACGCGAGCCTGCACCTGCGGCGCCAGTTCCTTGTAGTCCGCGCGCAGGCGGCCTTCCTCGTCGATGTGCGGTGCGCTGCCGTAGAGACTTTCGGCGAAAAGCCCGTGCACCTGCTCGATGCAGCCCTCGTGCGTGCCTTGCGCCTTCATCACCTTGAACAGCAGCGACAGGTACAGCGGCATCATCGGAATGGCCGAACTGGCCTGCGTGACGACCGCCTTCAGCACCGACACGCGCGCATCGCCGCCCTTGGCCGCCAGTTGCGCGCGGATGCCCAGCACCTTCTGGTCGAGGTCCTTCTTGGCGGCGCCGATGGAGCCGTTCCAGTAGATGTCGTGCGTGATCTGCTCGCCCAGATAGGTAAAGGCGGTGGTCTTCGCGCCGTCGGCCAGCACGCCGGCCTGCTGCAGCGCGTCGATCCACATTTGCCAGTCTTCACCGCCCATCACGGCCACGGTGTTGTCGATTTCTTCCTGCGTCGCGGGTTCGAGCACCGTTTCCTTCACGGCCCCGCTGTCGGTGTCGAGGCCGCGCAGGTTCACCGACTTGCCGATGGGCTTGAGCACCGAGTTGAAGACCTGTCCGGTCTTCGGGTGCGTGCGTCGCGGCGCTGCCAGGCTGTAGACGACGAGGTCGACCTGGCCAAGGTCGGCGCGGATGGTGTCGATGACCTGCTGCTTCACAGCATCGGAGAAGCCATCGCCGTTGATGCTCTTCGCGTAGTGGCCTTCGGCTGTCGCGGCGCGATGGAAAGCGGCGGTGTTGTACCAGCCGGGCGAGCCGGGCTTGGTTTCGCTGCCCGGGCGTTCGAAGAACACGCCGAGCGTGTCGGCGCCGCTGCCGAAAGCGGCGGTGATGCGCGCGGCCAGGCCGTAGCCGGTCGATGCGCCGATCACCAGCACCTTCTTCGGGCCGCCCGCGATGGGCCCCTGGGCCTTGACGTAGTCGATCTGCTGCCTGACGTTGGCTTCGCAGCCGGTGGGATGGGTCGTGACGCAGATGAAGCCGCGCACGCGGGGTTTGATGATCATGAGGATCTCGCTGGATGAGATGCGGGAAGAAAACGGCGGGAGCGCGTTTTTGGCGCCGCGAATTTAACCCAGCCCGTAATAACCGCCTTCAGCTTGTCCATATGCATATGTCGATTGACGATTTAATAATCAGGGGTTTTATTGATATGGTTCGACCCTGAATTTCCTCTAGGAGAGAGACAACCTATGCGCCACACCCTGCTCGCCGCGGCCGTCGCCGCTTCCACCTTCCTGCTCGGCACCCTCGCCCACGCCGACCAGCTGGCCGACATCAAGAAAAAGGGCGAGCTGGTCGTCGGCGTGCTCGGCACCGACGAGCCCGCGACCTTCGTCGATCCGAAGACGCGCCAGATCGTCGGCTACGAAGTCGACCTGGTGAACGCCATTGCAAAGAAGATCGGCGTGAAGCCGGTCCTCAAGCAGATCGCCGTGGCCGCGCGCATTCCCGAACTGCAGCAGGGCCACGTCGACCTTGTCGCCGCCGGCCTCACGCACAACAAGGAGCGCGAGGCGCAGATCGACTTCTCGCTCACCACCTTCGTCACCGGCCAGAAGGCCATCGTGAAGAAGGACAGCGGCATCACCGAGGTGCCGCAGCTCGCCGGCAAGAAGGTGCTGACCATCCGCGGCGGCACGCAGGAACCCAACATCCGCAAGGCCGTGCCCAACGTCGAGGTCGTGACCTTCGACACCAGCCAGCAAGCCTTCCAGGCGCTGCAGCAGGGCAAGGGCGTGGGCTATGTGGACGACGAGGCCGCGCTGCTGCGCAGCTACGCCAAGCTCGGCCCGCAGAAGGCGCAGTACGAGGTGCTCAAGCAGAACCTGAGCACCGAGGCGCTGGCCATCGGTATCAAGAAGGGCGAGAGCGGCCTGAAGGCCGTGGTGGACGACACGCTGCGTGAGCTCGAGAAGTCGGGCGAGGCGCAGAAGATCTTCATCAAGTGGTACGGCCCGGACACGGCCTCGGGCTTCCAGTCGCGCGACTTCAAGCTCGAGAGCGACAAGATCGACTGAGCCCGGCCCCCGGTCTTTCTCCTTCCCCCGCTGGGGGAAGGCCGGGATGGGGGCTGACGGCCTTTGCATAGGCCTCGGTGGATCGACCTCCGCCGCGCCCCCACCCCAACCCTCCCCCAGCGGGGGAGGGAGCCAACTCCCCTCGCGGCGGTGATACTGTCGCCCCCCATGCCCCTGTTCGACTATTCCTTGCTGCTCACCGGCAAGTACCACGACATGCTGGTCGCGGGCCTGCTGCTGTCGCTGCAGCTGCTCGCGGCCGCGCTGGTGCTGGCGCTGCCCATCGCGCTGGTGGTGGCGCTGCTGCGCCTTTCGCCCTTCGCGCCGCTGCGCTGGGTGGGCTTCGCGTACGTCGAGTCGATCCGCAACATTCCGCTGCTCGCGCACATGCTGTTCTGGTACTTCGGCGCGCCCGAGCTGCTGCCCGAAGGCATCAAGCAATGGCTCTACGCGGGGCACATCGAGGCCTACAGCGCGGTGATCGCGCTGTCGCTGTACACGGCGGCCTTCATGGCCGAGGACATCCGCAGCGGCATCCGCGCGATCCCCACGGTGCAGTTCGAGGCCGGCCGCGCGATGGGCTTCAGCTACCTCGCCACCATGCGCGGCGTGGTGCTGCCGCAGGCGCTGCGCGTGACTGTCCCGCCGCTGATCTCGCAGACGCTGAGCCTCTGGAAGAACACCTCCATCGCCACCGTGATCGGCGTGGCCGAGCTGATGTACCAGGCCGGCCAGGTCGAGAGCGCGACCTTCCGCAGCTTCGAGTCCTTCGCGTTCGCGAGCGCGGCGTACCTGACGGTGTCGCTGGCGATCACGGGGCTGGCGACGTGGTACCACCACCGGTATCCGGTGCGCACGATCTGAGGACGCCGGGCGATGCTGCAGATCATCAACGACTATTGGGTCTACTTCCTCATCGGGCAGTACCCGAATGGCCCGCTCGGCGGACTGGTGCTCACGCTGCTGCTGGCCTCCTGCGGGCTCGTACTCGCCTTGCCATTGGGCATCGTGCTCGGCCTCGCGCGCGTCAGTCCGTGGCGCTGGCTGCGCTGGCCGGTCACGGGCTTCGTGTTCGTGGTGCGCGGCCTGCCGCTGCTGATGGTGATCTTCTGGGCCTACTTCTTCCTGCCGAGCGTCACGGGCGTGAAGACCGACCAGTTCACCACCATGCTGATCGCGCTGGTGATATTCGACGCCGCCTACCTCGCGGAGATCGTGCGCGCCGGCATCCAGGGCCTGCCCCGCGGGCAGATGGAAACCGCCCGCGCGCTGGGCCTGGGCTACGGACGCGCGATGCGCCTCGTGGTGCTGCCGCAGGCGCTGCGCAGCATGCTGCCCTCGCTGGTGAACCAGTTCGTCTCGACCATCAAGGAAACCTCGCTGGGCTACATCATCGGGCTGGCCGAGGTGTCGTTCATCGCGACGCAGATCAACACGCAGGTGTTCACCAAGCCGGCGCAGATCTACCTGATCCTGGGCGGCACGTATTTCATTCTCTGCTTCGGCCTGTCGCGCTTCGCCTACTGGCTGGAACGCCGGCTTGCGCGCCGCGGCATGTCCACCGTTGCACCCAAGGTGTCCGCATGATCGAACTCGAAAAAGTCAACAAGTGGTACGGCAGCTACCACGCGCTGGTCGACATCACCGAGACCATCCACAAGGGCGAAGTCGTCGTGGTGTGCGGGCCCTCGGGCTCGGGCAAGTCGACGCTGATCCGCACCTTCAACCGGCTGGAGCCGATCCAGTCGGGCCGCATCGCCGTGGACGGCCAGGACATCCATGCGCCCGGCCTCGACGTGAACGCCTTCCGCTCGCGCATCGGCTTCGTGTTCCAGCAGTTCAACCTCTTTCCGCACCTCACGGTGCTGCAGAACTGCACCATGGCGCCGATGCAGCTGCGCGGCCTCACGCGCAAGGAGGCCGAGGAGCGCGCGATGGCGCTGCTGCAGCGCGTGGGCCTGTCGAACAAGGCGAATGCGTGGCCCAGCGAACTGTCGGGCGGCCAGCAGCAGCGCGTGGCGATTGCGCGCGCGCTGGCCATGCAGCCGCCGCTGATGCTGTTCGACGAACCCACGAGTGCGCTCGACCCCGAGATGGTCGGTGAAGTGCTCCTGGTGATGCGCGACCTCACGCGCGACGGCATGACGATGGTCTGCGTGACGCACGAGATGGGCTTCGCGCGCGAGGTGGCCGACCGCGTGCTGTTCATGGACGAGGGCAAGGTGCTGGAACGCGCCACGCCCGACGATTTCTTCAACCGTCCGCAGCATCCGCGCGCGCAGCAGTTCCTGGCCGACATCCGGTCGCCCTTTGCGAGAGACGCATGACCGACACGGCCCTCCCCCTCATCGACGTCGCGCCCCTCGTGGCGGGCACAGCCGGGCGCGACGCAGTCGCCGCGCAGATCGGCGCGGCCTGCCGCGCGCACGGCTTCTTCTACGCGACGGGCCACGGCGTCGACGCGGCGCTCGTGAAGCGGCTCGAAGACCTGAGCCACCGCTTCTTCGACCTGCCCGAGGAAACCAAGATGCGGTGGCGCATGGCCTTGGGCGGGCGCGCGTGGCGCGGCTACTTTCCGCTCGGCGGCGAGCTGACCTCCGGCCGGCCCGACTGGAAGGAAGGGCTCTACCTCGGCACCGAGCTGCCCGCCACGCATCCGCTGGTGCAGGCGAAGACGCCGGTGCACGGGCCCAATCTGTTTCCCGATGTGCCGGGCTTGCGCGAGACCATCCTCGACTACATGGCCGCCGTCACGCAACTCGGCCACCGGCTGATGGAAGGCATCGCGCTGAGCCTGGGCCTGCCCGGGAGCTACTTCGCCGAACGCTACACCGCCGACCCGCTGATCCTGTTCCGCCTCTTCAACTACCCCTCGCAGCCAGTGCCCGAAGGCCTCGACGTGCAATGGGGCGTGGGCGAGCACACCGACTACGGGCTGCTCACCATCCTGCACCAGGACACCGTGGGCGGCCTCGCCGTGCACACGCCGGACGGATGGATCGACGCGCCGCCGATTCCCGGCTCGTTCGTCTGCAACATCGGCGACATGCTCGACCGCATGACCGGCGGGCTCTACAAGTCGACGCCGCACCGCGTGAAGCGCAACACCTCGGGCCGCGACCGGCTGTCGTTCCCGCTGTTCTTCGATCCGAATTTCGAGGCCCGCGTGCAGCGCATCGAAGGGCTCGCCGGCGCCGAGGCACGCGACGACAGCGCCGAGCGCTGGGACCGCGCCAACGTGCACGCCTTCAACGGCCGCTACGGCGACTACCTGCTCGCAAAGGTGTCGAAGGTGTTCCCGCAGCTGCGCGACGAAGTGCTCTGAACAGACCCGGTCACGCGGGCTGCTGCCTTTCCGCCGGAGAAGGAAACCAGCGCGGCAGATGTGCCAACGCGTCGTGCAGCGAGCCGAGTACGTGGAATGCCCGCTCGACGATGGATTCGGGCGGCTGCTTGAGATCGGGCACCACCACCACGCGCATGCCCGCGGCCAGCGCCGCCTTGGCGCCGTTCTCGCTGTCCTCGAAGGCGATGCAGTCCGCCGGGTCCACGCCCAGCCGCCCGGCTGCGAGCAGGTAGAGCGCCGGATCGGGCTTGGCGCGCGCCACCTCGTCGCCGCCCGCGAAGGCCTCGAAGTGATGAAGCACGTCGAGACTGCCGAGGCAGGCCTGGATCTGCCCGCTGGTCGACGACGAGGCCACGGCGCAGCGCGTGCCGCGTTCGCGCAGCGCCGCCAGGAATTCGCCCGCACCGGGCTTGATGGGAAACAGCGGCGTGCCGTCGGAGCGCGCCAGCTGCAGCCGCTGGCGCACATGGCCGATGGCGTGGCGGTAGGCGTCAGCGCCGCCGAGCAGCGATGCGAGGATGAGTTCGGACTCGGAGGTGGCCAGCCCCACGACCTGCAGGTACTCGCTATGCGAAAGCTCGATGCCGAGCGTGCGGGCAGCCTCGATCCAGGCGGCCATGATGGGGCGCTCCGAATCGATCAGCAGCCCATCCATGTCGAAAATTGCGGCAGCGAACATCGGGGCATCCTAATGAAAAAGGGGCCGAAACGGCCCCTTACGGAAGAAATGGCTGCGCAGCCGGTCAGTCGCGCGCCAGCGCCCGGTTCAGCCCCAGCGCGGCCAGCGTGGCGACCGCGCCCGACAGCAGGTAGACGCTGACGTACGCCAGGCCGAAGTGGGCCGACAGGCCCAGCGCGACCAGCGGCGCGAACGCCGCGCCGATCAGCCAGGCCAGGTCGGCCGTCAGGGCCGCGCCGACGTAGCGGTACTTGGGCGCGAAGTTCGAGGTCACGGCGCCGGCCGCCTGGCCGTACGACAGGCCCAGGATCACGAAGCCCACCAGGATGAAGATGTCCTGGCCGAGACGGCCGCCGTCGAGCAGCGTGGGGGCGAAGCCACTGAACGCGGCAATCACGGCGGCCAGGCCGCCCAGAGTGAAGCGGCGGCCGATGCGGTCGGCCAGCAGGCCCGAGGCCACGATGCCGGCTGCGGCCAGCACCGCGCCGATCATCTGCACGACCAGGAATTCGCTGACCGACTGGTCGGAGTACAGCGTGATCCACGACAGCGGGAACACGGTGATCAGGTGGAACAGCGCATAGCTGGCCAGCGCGGCGAAAGCGCCGATCAGCAGGTTGGCGCCCTGCGAGCGGACCAGCTCGGTCACGCTGGTGGGCTCCAGTTCGCGTTCCTCGAGCAGGCGCGAGTATTCGTCGGTGGCCACCAGGCGCAGGCGCGCGAACAGCGCCACCACGTTGATCGCGAAGGCCACGTAGAAGGAATAGCGCCAGCCCCAGTCGAGGAAGTCCTCGGACGGCAGGCTCGAATACAGGTAGGCGAACAGCGCGCTGGCAATGAAGAAGCCGATGGGCGCACCCAGCTGGCCCAGCATCGCGTACCAGCCGCGGCGGTTGGCGGGCGCATTCAGCGCCAGCAGCGAAGGCAGGCCGTCCCACGAGCCGCCCAGCGCCAGGCCCTGGCCGAAGCGGAACACCGACAGCAGCACGATGGCCGTGAAGCCGAGGCTCGCGTAGCCCGGAAGGAAGGCGATGCCGGCGGTGGAGGTGCCCAGCACGAAAAGCGCCAGCGTGAGCTTGGCCTCGCGCCCGAAACGTCGCTGGATCATCATCGAGATGACAGTTCCGAACGGACGCGCGATGAAGGCGAAGGAGAAGATCAGGAACGAGTACAGAACACCTTCGAGGTGTTGCTCGAAGGGGAAGAAGACCGCCGGGAACACCAGCACCGAGGCGATGCCGTAGACGAAGAAGTCGAAATATTCGGAGGCGCGGCCGATGATCACGCCGACCGCGATCTCGCCGGGGGCGATGTGCGAGTGGTCGTCGCCCTGCCGGGCGCCGCCGTGCTCGGGCGAGTTCGGCAGCGGCTGTGCGCCTTGCGGACTGATGCTGGACGTCGTCATTGCTTGCTGTAATTCAGGTGTCACGCCTGGACGCGACACAAAAGACCATGGAGAACCTAGAGCGTCGCACCGAAACACATTTACCGCCATAGGACAAAACGTCCAATAGGCGAAACCCGTCTTCGAGCGTAGATTGTGGGGTCTTTTTGCGTCGCCCCTGCACCTCTTTTCCCCCGGCATGCACATCCTCAAGAACCTTCGCCGATCACTCCTGCTGCTTTCCGCCATGCTCCTGGCGGGCTGCAACACGGTGTTGATGAACCCCTCCGGCGACATCGCCAATCAGCAGGGACGCCTCATCGTCGTCTCCACCGTGCTGATGCTGATCATCATCATCCCGGTGATCGCCCTGACCGTCTTCTTTGCCTGGCGCTACCGCCAGTCGAACAAGGAGGCCACCTACAGCCCCGACTGGGACCACTCGACCCAGCTCGAACTGGCGATCTGGGCGGCGCCGCTGCTCATCATCATCGCGCTGGGCGCCATCACCTGGATCAGCACCCACACGCTCGACCCCTACCAGCCGCTGCGCCGCCTCGACGCGCAACGCGCAATCCCGGCCGAAGCCAAGCCGCTGGTGGTCGAAGTGGTGGCCCTCGACTGGAAGTGGCTCTTCATCTACCCCGAGCAGGGCATCGCCACGGTGAACGAGCTGGCCGCCCCGGTGGACCGCCCGATCAGCTTCAAGATCACGGCCTCCTCGGTCATGAACTCGTTCTTCATCCCCGCTCTGGCCGGCCAGATCTACGCCATGCCGGGCATGGAGACCAAGCTGCACGCGGTGATCAACAAGCCGGGCGAGTTCGAAGGCTTCTCCGCCAACTACAGCGGCGCCGGCTTCTCGGGCATGCGCTTCAAGTTCCACGGCCTGAGCAACGGCGACTTCGACCAGTGGGTGCAGAAGGTCAAGGCCGGCAAGGACGGCGAACTCACGCGCGAGCTCTACCAGAAGAAGCTCGAGGTGCCGAGCGAACGCGAGCCCGTGCGCCACTACGCGTCGGTGGACCCCGCGCTGTACGACGCCATCCTCAACCTGTGCGTCGACCGCAGCAAGATGTGCATGAAGGAAATGATGGCCATCGACGCCGACGGCGGCCTGGGCAAGCCCGGCGCCTTCAACGTCGCCACCAAGCAGGCCTGGCAGGCCGACTCCCTCGATTCGCCCAAGCGCAAGTACGTCACCGCGATGTGCACCACCGAAGAATAAGATGTTGCAGAACCTAGACCTGACGAAGCTCGTCTTCGGCCGCCTCTCCTGGGAGGCGATTCCCTTCCACGAACCCATCCTGCTCGCGACCTTCGCGGGCGTGGTGCTGGGCGGCATCGCCGTGCTGGGCGCGCTGACCTACTTCAAGCTGTGGGGCATGCTGTGGCGCGACTGGATCACCAGCATCGACCACAAGAAGATCGGCATCATGTACATCATCCTGGGCCTGGTGATGCTGCTTCGCGGCTTCGCCGACGCCCTGATGATGCGGGCCCAGCAGGCGATGGCCTTCGGCGACAACGCCGGCTTCCTGCCACCGCACCACTACGACCAGGTCTTCACCGCCCACGGCGTGATCATGATCTTCTTCGTGGCGATGCCGCTGGTCACGGGCCTCATGAACTTCGTGGTGCCGCTGCAGATCGGCGCGCGCGACGTGGCCTTCCCGTTCCTGAACAACTTCAGCTTCTGGATGACCACCTTCGGCGCTGGCCTGGTGATGGCGTCGCTGTTCGTCGGCGAGTTCGCCAAGACCGGCTGGCTGGCCTATCCGCCGCTGTCGGGCATCCTGTTCAGTCCCGACGTGGGGGTCGACTACTACATCTGGTCGTTGCAGATAGCGGGGGTGGGCACATTGCTCTCTGGCGTGAACCTGCTGGCGACCATCGTGAAGATGCGCGCGCCCGGCATGACCATGATGAAGATGCCCGTCTTCACCTGGACCGCCCTGTGCACCAACGTGCTGATCGTCGCCGCCTTCCCGGTGCTGACCGCCGTGCTGGCCCTGCTGTCGCTCGACCGCTACGTCGGCACCAACTTCTTCACGAACGACCTCGGCGGCAACGCCATGATGTACGTGAACCTGATCTGGATCTGGGGCCACCCCGAGGTATACATCCTGATCCTGCCGGCCTTCGGCATCTTCTCGGAAGTGGTCTCCACCTTCTCGGGCAAGCGCCTGTTCGGCTACGCCTCGATGGTGTACGCGACGGTCGTGATCACGATCCTGTCGTACCTCGTGTGGCTGCACCACTTCTTCACCATGGGCTCCGGCGCCAGCGTGAACTCGTTCTTCGGCATCACGACGATGATCATCTCGATCCCGACGGGCGCGAAGATCTTCAACTGGCTCTTCACCATGTACCGCGGCCGCATCCGCTTCGAGCTGCCCATGATGTGGACCATCGGCTTCATGATCACCTTCGTGATCGGCGGCATGACCGGCGTGCTGCTGGCCGTTCCCCCGGCCGACTTCGTGCTGCACAACAGCCTGTTCCTGATCGCCCACTTCCACAACGTGATCATCGGCGGCGTGCTGTTCGGCATGCTGGCCGGCATCACCTACTGGTTCCCGAAGGCCTTCGGCTACAAGCTCGATCCGTTCTGGGGCAAGTGCTCGTTCTGGTTCTGGATCGTCGGCTTCTGGTTCGCCTTCATGCCGCTGTACATCCTGGGCCTGATGGGCGTCACGCGCCGCATGAACCACTTCCAGGACATGTCGCTGCAGATCTGGTTCCAGGTTGCTGCCTTCGGCGCCGTGCTGATCGCGCTGGGCATCGGCTCGTTCATCATCCAGCTGGTGGTGAGCTACATCCGCCGCGAGTCGCTGCGCGACACCACGGGCGACCCGTGGAACGGCCGCACGCTGGAGTGGTCGACCTCGTCGCCGCCGCCGGCCTACAACTTCGCCTTCACGCCGCGCATCCATGACAACGACGCCTGGTCCGACATGAAGGCCCGCGGCTACGAGCGTCCGGTGGAAGGCTTCAGCCCGATCCACATGCCCAAGAACACGGCCGCCGGCTTCATCATCGCCGCGCTGGCCGCGCTGTGCGGCTTCGCTCTGATCTGGCAGATGTGGCTCGTGGCCGGCATCGGCTTCTTCTCCATGCTCGCCGCCGTGATCATCCATACCTTCAACTACAAGCGCGACTACCACATCCCCGCGGATGAAGTCGTTCGCACCGAAGACGCGCGCACGCGCCTGCTGGCCGCCCATGTCTAACAGTACCGCCCTCCCCTCCAGCCACGCGAACACCGTGGGCAACGCCTCGAGCGTGCCCACCTTCGAGGTGTTCAACGTCCGCAACGAAGACCACCACCCCGAGAACGGCACGCTGCTCGGGTTCTGGCTCTACCTGATGAGCGACTGCCTGGTCTTCGCCTGCCTGTTCGCGGTGTATGGCGTGCTGGGCCGCAGCTACGCGGCCGGCCCCTCGGGCGCCGACCTGTTCGACCTGCCGCTGGTGGCGATCAACACCTCGCTGCTGCTGTTCTCGTCCATCACCTACGGCTTTGCCGTGCTCCAGATGCAGCAGCGCCGCATGGGCGGCGTGCTGCTCTGGCTGGCCATCACCGGCCTGCTGGGCGCGGGCTTCATCGGCCTGGAGCTGTACGAGTTCGCGCACCTGATCCACGAAGGCGCCGGCCCGCAGCGCAGCGCCTTCCTGTCGTCGTTCTTCGCGCTGGTGGGCACCCACGGGCTGCACGTGACCTTCGGCATCGTCTGGCTCATCGTGCTGATGATCCAGCTGCCCAAGCACGGCTTCACCGCCGCCAACCGCCGACGCCTGATGTGCCTGTCGATGTTCTGGCACTTCCTGGACGTGGTCTGGATCGGCGTCTTCACCTTCGTGTACCTGATGGGATCGCTGCAATGAGCGCGCATATCGAAACCGCCGGCCATGGCGCCCATGGCCATGACGACCACGGCCACGACGACGGCCCGGTGAGCCACAGCACCTTCAAGGGCTACATGACCGGCTTCGTGCTGGCCGTGATCCTCACCGCCATTCCGTTCTGGATCGTGATGGGCAAGGTCTTCGACAAGCCAGGCACCACCGCGCTGGTCATCCTGGCCTTTGCCGTGGTGCAGATCGTGGTGCACATGGTGTACTTCCTGCACATGGACGCCAAGTCCGAAGGCGGCTGGAACATGCTGGCACTGATCTTCACGCTGGTGCTCGTGGTCATCACGCTGGCCGGTTCGCTGTGGGTCATGTACCACATGAACACCAACATGATGCCGCACTCGATGCACGACATGAAGAACATGCCCTGATGACGCAGCAGGCCGCGCGCCAGCGTTCCGATACCTCGCGGGTGGCGCGGGTGGCGCTGGCGGTCTGCGCCGCTCTCGCCTTTGCCGGCTTCATCTCGCTCGGCACCTGGCAGGTCGAGCGCAGGGCCTGGAAGCTCGATCTCATCGCCCGCGTCGACCAGCGCGTGCATGCCCCGGCCGCCACGGCCCCCGGGCGAACCGAATGGCCCACCGTCAACGCGGCCAACGACGAATACCGGCATGTCCGCCTCGCCGGCATCTTCCTCCATGACAAGGAAACGCTGGTGCAGGCCAGCACGAAGCTCGGCCCGGGCTTCTGGGTGCTGACCCCGCTGCGCACGACCGAAGGCACCGTGGTGCTGGTCAATCGCGGCTTCGTGCCGCCCGAGGCGCGCGAACGCCAGGCCCGCACCGCGCCAGAGCCGCAGGGCGAAACCAACGTCGCCGGCCTGTTGCGCCTGACCGAACCCAAGGGCGGCTTCCTGCGCAAGAACGATCCGGCCGGCGAGCGCTGGTTCTCGCGCGACGTGCAGGCCATTGCCGCGGCGCGCGGCCTGAACAACGTCGCGCCCTACTTCGTCGATGCCGAGGCCGCTCCCGCGCAGGCTGCGAACGGCACCCCGGCCTGGCCCGCCGCCGGCCTCACGGTCATCGCCTTCCCCAACAGCCATCTCGTCTACGCCCTGACCTGGTATGGCCTGGCGCTGATGGTGCTGATCGCCGCCTGGTTCGTGCGGCGCAGCGAAAATGCGGCCCATGCCGACACCCGCCCTGCCGAAGATGCCCACCGCGATTGAGGCGATCGCAGGAGAGCTGCACGCCCCCCGCGCCGGTGTCGCGAGCCTCGACAACGCCACCGGCCACCAGAACATGCAGCAGCTGATCCAGCTGCGCTGGTTCGCCGTGGTCGGGCAAGTGGTCACCATCCTGGTGGTGCACTACGGCTTCGCGATCCGCCTGCCGCTGGACCACATGCTGCAGGTGCTGGCCTGCCTGGCGCTCTTCAACATGGTCAGCCTGCTGCGCTCGCGCAGCCACCGGCGCGTGACGAACGGCGAACTGTTCCTCGCGCTGCTGGTCGATGTGGCCACGCTCACCGCGCAGCTCTACCTGAGCGGCGGCGCCACCAACCCCTTCGTGTTCCTGTTCCTGCTGCAGGTGACGCTGGGCGCAGTGCTGCTGAAGCCATGGTCGACCTGGACCATCGTGGTCATCACCAGCATCTGCTTCGCCGGGCTGGCGCTGTTCTCGCGCCCGCTCGCGCTGCCGCTGGACCACGACCGCGGCCTCTGGAGCCCCTTCGTCCAGGGCATGCTGGTGTGCTTCGCGCTGAACGCGGCGCTGCTCGTGATCTTCATCACCCGCATCAGCCGCAACCTGCGCGCGCGCGACGCGCGGCTGGCCGACCTGCGCCAGCGCGCCTCGGAGGAAGAACACATCGTGCGCATGGGCCTGCTGGCTTCGGGCGCGGCGCACGAGCTGGGCACGCCGCTGGCCACGCTGGCCGTGATCCTCGGCGACTGGCGCCGGCTGCCACACTTCAGCTCCGACCCCGAGCTGCTGACCGAGGTGGCCGAGATGGAGCTGCAGATCCAGCGCTGCAAGAGCATCGTGAGCGGCATCCTGCTGTCGGCCGGCGAGGCGCGCGGCGAGTCCTCCGAGGAAACCACCGTCAGCACCTTCCTCGACGACCTGATCGAAGAGTGGCGCACCACCCGCCCGGTGGAAGATTTCGAATACGACAATCGCTTCGGCCGCGACCTGCCCATGGTCTCGGACTCGGCGCTGAAGCAGATGATCTGCAACGTGCTCGACAATGCGCTGGAGGCGTCGCCGCACTGGCTGCGCCTCGAAGCGGCGCACGACGCCGACGCGCTGACGATCACGGTCACCGACGCGGGCCCCGGCTTCCTGCCGGCCATCCTGAAGGAGTTCGGCAAGCCCTACCAGTCGAGCAAGGGGCGACCCGGCGGCGGGCTGGGGCTGTTCCTGGTCGTCAACGTGGCGCGCACCGTGGGTGGCCGCGTCGCGGCGGCCAACCGGCCCGAGGGCGGCGCGATCGTGACGATCACGCTGCCGCTCGCGGCCATCGTGCTGGAAGAAGAAGCAGGGGACGAAGAGGTCCTCGACGGCGAGACCATCGAAACGGAAGGCCATGACCGAAACCGGAGCTGAGCGCCAGTTGCTGATCGTCGAGGACGACGACGCCTTCGCGCGCACACTCGGCCGCTCCTTCGAGCGGCGCGGCTATGCCGTGGCGCTCGCCAACAACCTCGGAGACGTCGAGGCGCTGCTCGCCACCTCGTCGCCGGGCTACGCGGTGGTCGACCTCAAGCTCAACGGCGAGGCCTCGGGCCTGGCCTGCGTGCAGATGCTGCACCGGCACAACGCCGAGATGCTGATCGTGGTGCTGACGGGCTTCGCCAGCATCGCCACCGCCGTCGAGGCCATCAAGCTCGGCGCCTGCCACTACCTGGCCAAGCCGTCGAACACCGACGACATCGAGGCCGCCTTCGGCCGAGCCGCCGGCACCACAGAGGTCGAGCTGACCAACCGCTCGACCTCGATCAAGACGCTCGAATGGGAGCGCATCCACGAGACGCTGGCCGAAACCGGCTTCAACATCTCGGAGACCGCGCGCAGGCTCGGCATGCACCGGCGCACGCTGGCGCGCAAGCTGGGCAAGCAGCAGGTCAAGTAGGCAACCACTGCATCCCTCCATCTGCATGAGGTTCCGATGACGACAGCTCCCTCCCAGACGCAACCCTCGCAGCGCACCTCCGTGCTGGCAGCCCGCGACCAGACGGCGATGGAAGAACTCTTCAATGCCCTGAGCCACGGCCTGGGCCTGGCGCTGGCCATCGCCGCGCTGCCCATCCTGGTCTACAACGCGGCGCAGAAGGGGCAGGCCGCGGGCGTGGTCGGCGCCTGCCTGTTCGCGGGCACGGCCATCGTGCTGTACCTGATCTCCACGCTGTACCACGCACTGCCCATGGGCCGGGCCAAGGCCTGGTTCAACCGGCTGGACCACGCGGCCATCTACCTGTTCATCGCGGGCAGCTACATGCCCTTCGTGTTCGGCGTGCTGCGCGGTCCGCTGGGGTGGACGCTGTTCGGCGCCATCTGCGCGGCGGCCGTGCTGGGCGTGAGCGCCAAGCTGTTCAACCGGCTGCAGCATCCGCTGTGGTCGACCGGACTCTATGTGGCGATGGGGTGGATGGCGCTGATGGCTGCCGTGCCGCTGTACGAGCGCATGTCACCGGCGGGGCTGGGTTGGCTGGTGGCCGGCGGGCTCTTCTATACGGCGGGCGCCGTGGTGTTCCTGTTCGACAACAAGGTGCGCTTCGCGCATTCGGTGTGGCACCTGTTCGTGCTGGCGGGCAGCACCTGCCATTTCTTCGCCGTGCTCTGGCACTCGCACGGCTGAACGTCTTCAATAGTGCGGCGGTAGCTCGTCGCGCGGGTTGCGCGCAGCGCCGTCCTGACCCGCGCTTTGCGCCTGCTCCTTGAGTTGCGTCACCTGCAGGATCAGCCGGTCGATCTGCTGCTGCTGGCGGTAGATCGTCATGTTCAGCTGGTCGAGCAGGTCTTCGGCGTAGCTCGACTTGATCTCGAGCTCGGTCACGCGTTCCGCGAGGTCGTGGGGTGGGTTTTCCATGCCGCTATTGGACAGGAAGACCGACCCACCTTTTATGACGCCTCCCTTAACTTCCTCTTAGCTTCTTGGCCTCTTGGCGCCGTACCTTCGCTTCGAGCAGATCGCCCATGCCGATGCGCTTCGCGAACTCGATGCGCACACGCTCCGACACCTCGAACACCTCCGTAGCACCGTCGCCCACGAAGTCGATCAGCGAGCGCATCGGCCGTGTGCCGGCGGGCAAGCCCACGATGCGCACGATTTCGTCGGCCACGGCCTGCGGGTCGGCGTTGTCGGGCGTCAGCGCCGAGAGGCGTTCGCCGATCTGGTCCATCACGCCGTCGTAGCGGCTGTAGGCGGCGGCGGTCGCGGCATCGGCCGGCTTGCCCGCGCTCGGGAAGTGGTCGGTGCCCCTGGTGAATGCGCCCGGCACGACGATGGAAGTCTCGATGCCGAAGCGCGCGATCTCGTAGGCCAGCGTGACGGCCAGCGAATCCATCGCCGCCTTGGCCGCGCCATAAGGGCCCATGAACGGCGGAAAGCCGCCCTTGGTGGTGGTGCTGCTGATCCACAGTATCAGCCCCGATTCCTGCCTGCGCAGGTACGGCAGCACCGCGCGGTTCACGCGCTGCGCGCCGAGCACGTTGGTGTCGAACACCTTCACGATCTCTTCGGGCGTGAAGGCCTCGGTCGGACCGACCACGAGGTGGCCGGCGTTCTGCATCACCACGTCGAGGTGGCCCTGCTCGCGCACGATGGTCGCGGCGGCGGCATCGGCCGAGTCCTGCGAGAGCACGTCGAGTTCGAGTGGGTAGAGCTGAATGTTCTTCGCCGCGGCAAGCGAGCGCAGTTCGGCGGCGCGGCCGGCATTGCGGCCCGCGATGTCGCGCATCGACGCGTAGACGACGTGGCCGGCTTCGGCCAGCGATTGCGCGCCGAGCTTGCCGATGCCGGTGCCAGCACCGGTGACCAGGATGATCTGCTTTTGCATGAGGTTTCTCCGTATGGGTTGGGTTGATCCGAGAAAGCGAATGGCTCAGGCCACGCCGCCGTTGGCGCGCAGGACCTGCCCGTTGACCCAGCCCGCGTCCGGGCCGGCGAGGAAGGCCACCACCGAGGCGATGTCCTCGGGCTGGCCGAGGCGCTGCAGCGGCGGCATCCTGGCGAAGGTCTGGATCTGTTCGTCGGTCTTGCCGTCGAGGAACAGCGAGGTGGCGATCGGGCCCGGCGCCACGGCATTCACCGTGATGTTTCGGCCGCGCAGCTCCTTGGCGAAGACGTGCGTGAAGGCCTCGACCGCCGCCTTGGTGGCGTTGTAGATCGCATAGCCGGGCATGTTCAGCGCGAGCGTGGTGCTCGAGAAGTTGACGACGCGCCCGCCCTCGTTGACGCGCGTGGCGGCTTCGCGCAGCGTGTTGAAGGTGCCGCGCACGTTGATGTCGAAGGTCTGGTCGTAGAGCGCGTCCGTGTGCTCGGCCAGCGGCACGGTCTTGAGCACGCCGGCGTTGTTGACCAGCACGTCGACCTTGCCGAGTTGCACCTCGACGGCGTCGAACATGGCGCGCACTTCGCCGGCGCTGGCCACGTCGGCCTTGACCGCGAAAGCCTTGCCGCCGGCGGCCTGCAGTTCGGCGACGAGGGCGTCGGCCTGCGCCGGGCTCGACGCGTAGTTGACGGCGACCGCGAAGCCGTCCTTGGCGAGACGCCGCGCAATGGCGGCGCCGATGCCGCGCGATGCGCCGGTGACGAGGGCGACTTTGGAGTTGGAGGGCTTGTTCATGGCTGTTTCCTGTGCAGTGGTGGGTTGGTGAGACGAATGATCGATCGTTCCCATACAAAGATAATCAGCCTCAAATTGCCATTACTATTCCATTTATTTCAACAATAGATTCGGAGCCCGGCCATGGACCGCTTCCAGGAAATGCTGGCCTTCGTACGCATCGCCGAGCGCCAGAGCTTCACGCAGGCGTCCGAAGACCTGCAGATTCCGCGCGCCACCGTCACCAACCTGATCAAGCGCGTGGAGCAGCGCCTGGGAACCCGGCTGCTGGAGCGCACCACCCGCACCGTGCGCCTCACGCAGGACGGCGAGGCCTACTACCGCCGCTGCGTTCGGCTGCTGGCCGACGTCGAAGAGGCCGAAGGCCTGTTCCGCGACGAGGCGCCCAAGGGGCTGCTGCGCGTGAACCTGCAGGGCACGCTGGCGCGGCATTTCGTGGTGCCCGCGCTGCCGGCGTTCCTGACGCGATATCCCGACCTGGAACTGCACATCGGCGAAGACGACCGGCTGGTCGACCTGGTGCGCGAAGGCGTCGACTGCGTCCTGCGCGCGGGCACGCTGCAAGATTCATCGATGGTCGGGCGGCGCGTGGCGCTGCTGCCGCAGGTCACGGTCGCGAGCCCGGCCTACCTGGCGCAGCACGGCGAGCCCGAGAGCGTGGAAGCGCTGTCGGCGCACCGCGCCATCCACTACATCTCCAGCGCCACGGGCAAGGCGGTGCCGCTCGAATTCACGGTCGACGGGCGGGTGACGAGCGTGCAGCTCGGCGGCATCGTCTCGGTGACGGGCGCCGACCTGTACACCGGCTCGGCCGTCGCGGGCCTGGGGCTGGTGCAGGTGCCGCGCTATCGCGTGGCCAGCGAACTTGCAGACGGGCGACTGAAGGTGCTGCTGCCCGGCTTCGCGCCACCGCCGATGCCGGTCTCGGTGCTGTACGCGCAGAACCGGCAGCTGTCGTCGCGGGTGCGAGTGTTCACGCAATGGCTGCGCGACATCTTCGAGGCGGCCGCGCAAGCCTGAGCAGGTCTCAACAGGCCGTCGACTCCAGCGCCACGGCACCAGCCTCAGCGTGCGTCTCGCCACGCAGGAACGCGAACACCACCAGCGCCGTCACCACCGTCACGCCTGCCAGCACGCACAGCAGCGTGCCGAACGCCGCGCCGTAGGCATGCAGCAGCGCCGCGCGGTCCATGCCGGGCAGCAGGGCCAGCGCCTGGGACAAGTCCCCGGTCGTGACGCGCTGCGCCGCCTGCGATGCGGCGGCGGCAGGCCCCAGTCGCGCCGTCACAAGTGCCGTCAGCCCGGCCCCCACCAGCGCCAGCGCAATCCCCTCCCCCGCCACCCGCACGGTGTTGAAGATGCCCGATGCCATGCCCGCACGCTCGCGCGGCACCACGCTCACGGCCAGCCCGTCCATCAAGCCCCACGGCAGGCCGATGCCGGCGCCGATCAACAACAGCGGCCACACGATGTCGTGCAGCGGCGTGCCCGGCGCGCAGCGGCTGAGCCAGAACAGCCCCGCCGCGCACACCAGCAGCCCCACGGCCGAGATCACGCCCGCCGAGAACCGGTGCGCAAGCGATGCCGCCAGCGTCGGCACGACGAGGATCGGCCCCGAGAGAGCGAACATGAAAGTCCCCGCCTCGATTGCGCTGCGCCCTTCCAGCCCGATGAAGCGGATCGGCAACAGCACCAGCAGCACGACGAAGCCATAGGCCGGCGCGGCAGCCAGCAGTTGCACGCCCACGAAGCGCGGAAAACGGAACAGCGACAGATCGAGCATCGGATGCGCCACGCGCCGCTCGATGGCGATGAAGGCCGCGCCCATCAGCGCCGCGCCCGCCAGCGCGCAAAGCACCCACGGGCTGCCCCAGCCGCTGGCGGGCGCCTGCAGCACGCCGAGCGTCAGCAGGCTCAGCGCGGCGGTGAAAGTCGCTGTGCCCGGCATGTCGAGCCCCATGGCATCCGGATTGCGCGACTCGCGCATGCTCGGCGCGGCGATGCACAGCGCCACGAGGCTGACCGCGCCGGGGCTCAGCATCACCGCCTGCCAGCCGAAGCTCTCAGCGAGCCAGCCCGAGAGGATGGAGCCGCACGACAGCCCCACGCCGAACGAAGTTCCGATCAGGCTGAAGGCCCGCGTGCGCGCCGCGCCGTCGAACACCTGCGCCAGCGCGGCCGTGCCCGCCGCAAAGGCCGCGGCCGAGCCCAGCCCCTGCAGGGCCCGCGCCAGATCGAAGGCGACGATGCCCGGGGCCAGCGTCAGCAGCGAGCTGCTCAGCGCCACCACCGCGAGCCCCAGCAGGAACACGCGCTTGCGCCCATAGGCATCGGCCAGCGCCCCGGCCGCCATCAGCGTGGCGCCGAAGCTCAGCATGAAGGCGTTGGTCACCCAGTTGAGCTGCACCGGGCTGCCGCCCAGCGCATCGCGGACCGCGGGCAGCACCACCGCCGGGCCGGTGAAGCTCAGCGGCATGCCCAGCGCTGCCAGGCAGACGGCGGCCAGCAGCCAGTTCTTGTTGGGGGAAGACGTGGACATCGAAGGCTTTCACGCAGGAGAAAGGAAGCCACAGAAGATAGAAAGGAATCAATGGAATGAAAATGACGCCAGTGATCCTCACACTCCCAACCCAGGGTTGCTAATCCATGGACAGCTTCAGCGGACTCGAATCTTTCGTGCGCGCGGCCGACCAGCTGAGCTTTGCCAAGGCCGGCCGGCAGCTGGGCATCTCGGCTTCGGCGGTGGGCAAGAATGTCGCACGGCTCGAACAGCAGCTCGGCGTGCGCCTTTTCAACCGCACCACGCGCCACACGCGGCTGACGCAGGAAGGCGCGCTCTTCCACGAGCGCTGCCGCCGCATCCTCGACGAGCTGGACGATGCGCGCGCCATGATGCAAGACGCCGTCGCCGCCCCGCGCGGCCGGCTGCGCGTGAGCCTGCCGACCATCGGCTACCGCTTCCTGCTGCCGATCCTGCCGGACTTCAAGGCGCGCTACCCCGAGATCGAGCTCGACCTCGACTTCAACGACCGGCTGGTCGACGTGATCGCCGAGGGCGTCGATGTAGCCATCCGCAGCGGCGACCTGGTCGATTCGCAACTGGTGGCGCGGCGGCTCGGCCCGTTCCAGTTCGTGCTGGTGGCCTCACCGGCTTATCTCGAACGCCACGGCGTGCCACAGGTGCCGGCCGACCTGATACAGCACGCCTGCCTGCGATACAAGTTCGTGACCGGCGGCAAGGTCGAGGAATGGGACCTGCCCGGGCTGCCCGCGCAACTGCCGCCCGGCCTGCTGTGCAACAACATGGAAGCCATGCTGGGCGCGGCCGTGGCCGGACTCGGCGTGGCCTACATGCCCGACTTCCTGGCGCGCGATTCGCTGTACCGCGGCGAGCTTCAGCGCGTGCTGGCCACGCACCTCGTGCGGCAGGGGCAGTTCTCGGCGCTGTGGCCGTCGAGCCGGCAGTTGTCGCCGAAGGTGCGGGCGTTTGTGGACTTTGCGGGGGAGCGGATGTTCAAGGAGGGCGACGAAGTCCCGCCCACCCCGGTCACGAGGCAGGCCGCGCGCGGATGATCAGCCCGGTTCCACCTGCTCGGCGACCGCCTCGGCAGGCGCGGCCATGGGCGCGGGAGCCGCAGCCACGGTGACGGGTGGCACCGCGACCGGGGCAGCGACCGGTGCGGCGATCGGTGCGGCGACAGGCTCAACGACTGCGGCAACGGGCGCCACTTCGGCAGGCGCTGCCACGGCGGCAGGCATCACCTCCACGGGCTTGGCCGCCCTGACAGGCTTCACGCCCTCTGCAGTCACCGTTCTTGCAGCCGCCGGCTTCGTCGGCTCCGCCTTCACAGCCACGGCCTTCGCGGCCTCCACCTCCACCGGCTCGCTCCCAAGCCGGCTCAGTGCCAGTGCAGCCTTCAGCGGGAACAGCGTGCGCTCGTCGCCCTCCGCGGCATTGCTCACAGTGGTGCCGCTGGTCTCGCCGAGGCTGGCCGTGCGCACCGAGTCGAGCCGATGCGCAGGCACCATGAACGGCGAGTGCGTGGTGTAGATGATCTGGTTGCCGAAGTCTTTCTCGAAGTGCGCCAGCAGGTCGGCCTGCGAGTGCGGGTGCAGGTGCAGCCCGGGTTCGTCCAGCAGCAGCACCGCGTCTTCCGCACGCCCGCCCTTCGTGTCAGCAAAGAACGCGATGTAGAACGAGAAGAACCACTGGAAGCCGCGGCTGCGCTCGTCGAGGTTCACTTCGACCTCGTAGGCGCCGTTCGGGTCGGACACCAGCGTGTCGAGGTACTGCCCGTCGAGGTTGAAGCGCACCTTCAGCGCACGGTCCTTCCACAGGCGGCGGACCTCGGCCGTCACCACCGAGCCCGCGCGATTGGCGAGCTGGTTGCGCGTGGCCTGGTCGTTCTTTTCCAGCAGGTCCTGCAGCTGCTGCGGATCGAGCCCCGCGACCTTGCACAGCTTGCCGAAGCTCTGCTGCGCGGGCGTGAGCTGCCCCCAGCCCTGGCGCCCAAGGTACTCGGCGATGTTCTGGCGGCCGGGCGGCGCCGGGTACTCGTCGACGTAGATGAAGCGCGGCAGCTTTTCGATCACCCAGGCCTGCGCGCGGGCGAGCGCGGGCGCGTCATTGGCGATGGACAGGGCCATGTCCTCGAGCTCGGCCAGCATCTGCTCCTGTTTGTCGCTGAGTTCGGCGCGCGCCACGGCCAGCGCCTTGCGCAAGGCCTGTGCCGCCTGGACCGCGCCCGCAGACCACCTGATGTAGTCGGGGCTCATGATCATCGCGGCATCGAAGGTGTCGGCCTCCTGCTCGAGCGTGGCCTTCGCTTCCTCGGCGACCTTTTCTGCGGCGGCCTTCACGGCCGGCACGATCTTGCGGACCTTGCCCTTGATGTCGCTCACGTCGAGCGACAGCGCATTGAGCCCTTCGAGCCCGGCCCGGCGCGCGGTGGCATAGCCACGGGCCGCCGTGACGTGGCGCACGCCCGCCGCGCGCGGCAGGATCCCGGCCAGCTCGGCCTGCTCGCTTTCGTCGAGGCTCCAGCGCGTGAAGACGACCGGCGTTTCGCCAGTGCACTCCTCGAGCCGCCGGTGGCGCGGGAAGTCCTTGATGGGGCTGAGTTCGGCCAGGCCCTCTGCCGGGTTCAGGCTGTGGAGTGCGCGCAGCAGGTTCGATTTACCGCTGTCATTCCGTCCGAGGACCGCCGTGATCTGCTGTGTGGAATCGATGAGGCCGCTGTCGTTGATCGAGCGAAAGTTGGTGATCTGGAATGACGCCAAGCGCATGTAGAAAGCTTCTTCTGAATTGAATACGGGGCCGGGGAATGTATTGCATTCCCCGGCCCCGTCCGGCCCGAATCCGAAGAAAAAGTTTGCTACTCGGCAGCGCGGCGCAGCGTGTCGACCACCGGGCGGCGCAGCACGTCGCGCAGGCCCCACCATCCGGCTCCCAGCGCGAGCACCGCGCCGGCCAGCGCACCGGCCACCGGCACGATGGGCGAGGCCCTCCACGTGAACTCGAACACATAGCGCGCCAGGGCCCAGCCGATCGCCGAAGCCACGATGCTCGCGAGAAAACCCGCAAGCAGGCCGACACCCGCCAGCTCGGCGCGCTGCACCTGCCGCAGCAGGCTGGCACGCGCGCCCACCGCGCGCATCACCGCGAACTCGCGCGCGCGCTCCTCGCGCGTGGCCGTGACAGCCGCGAACAGCACCACCAGCCCGGCCGCGAGCGTGAAGCCGAACAGGAATTCGACCGCGCGGATCACCTGGTCGAGCACACGCTGCACCTGGTTGATGGTGGCGCTCATGTCCACGTTGGTGACGTTCGGATAGCTGCGCACCAGCGCGTTGTCGAAGCCCCGCGTCTCGGGCGCGCGGAAGGCGCCCATGTAGGTGGTGGGCACGTCGGCCAGCGAAGCCACCGTGTACATGACGAAGAAGTTGGCATGCATCGAGCCCCAGTCGACCTTGCGCAGCGAGGTGATGCGCGCCTCGCTCTGCGTGCCGCCGATGTCGAAGCGCAGCGAGTCGCCGAGCTTGAGGCCGAGTGTCTCGGCCAGGCCCTCTTCCACGCTCACTTCGCCGGCTGCATCCGGCGTCCACTTGCCGGCCGTGATGCTGTTGTGCGCAGGTGCAGCCACGCTGTTGCTGAGGTTGAACTCGCGGTCCACCAGCCGCTTGGCGCGGTCCTCGGCGTAGTCGTCGGGCGACACCGGCTTGTCGTTGATGGCCACGAGGCGGCCGCGGATCATGGGATACCAGTCGAACTTGCGCACGCCCGCATCACGCAGCGACTTCTGGAAGGCGTCGCTCTGGTCGGGCATGACGTTGATGACGAAGCGGTTCGGCGCGTCGGGCGGCGTGGCCTGGCGCCAGCTCGCGACGAGGTCGGTGCGCAGCAGCACCAGCAGCACCAGCGCCAGCAGCCCCACCGACAGCGCACTGACCTGCACCACCGCATACGCCGGCCGCGCCGAGATCTGCCGCGTGGCCAGCACCAGCCAGCGCGGCGCGGTGGTTTCGTTGACGCTGCGGCGCAGCACCTTCACCGCGAGCCAGCTCAGCAGCGCGAACACGGCCACCGCACCCGCGAAGCCGCCGACGGCAATGAGGCCCAGCTTGATGTCGCTGCTGGCCGCCATCAGCAGCGCCGCGAAGCCCGCGACGCCGACACCCAGCACCGCGAGCGAAGCGGGCTTGAGGCCGCCGACATCGCGCCGGATCACGCGCAGCGGCGGCACGCGGGCCAGTTGCAGCACCGGCGGCAGGCCGAAGGCGAACAACAGCGTGAGCCCCATGCCCAGTCCGAAGGCCACCGGCCACAGCGTGGCTGCGGGCAGCGCGGTTTCGACCAGCCCGGCCAGCAGCAGCACGAACACGTAGTGCACCGCGAAGCCGATCGCCACGCCGAGCGCGCTGGCCACGATGCCGATCACCGCGAACTCGAAGGCATAGGCGACGGCGATGGTGCGCTGGCTCTGGCCCAGCACGCGCAGCATCGCGCAGTCGTCGAGGTGGCTGGCCGCGAAGCCGCGCGCGGCCAGCGCCACCGCCACGGCCGACAGCAGAGCGGCGAGCAGCGCGACCAGGCTCAGGAATTTCTCGGCACGGTCCAGCGTCTGGCGCATCTCGGGCCGGCCGCCCTCGAAGGAATCGAGCCGCACGCCGCGCAGCTCGCCCTTCTTGATGGTGGCGTCGGCCCAGTCGGAAAAACGCTTCACCGCCGCGTCGCTGCCCGCCACCGCATAGCGGTAGCCGACACGGCTGGCCGGCTGCACGAGCGCGGTGCGCGCGACGTCGGCCTGGTTGATCATCACGCGCGGCGAGAAGCTCATGAAGCCGGCGCCGCGGTCGGGCTCCAGCGTGATGACGCGGCCGACGCGCAGGCCGGCATCGCCAAGCAGCAGCGTGTCGCCGACCTGGAGCGCGAGCGAGTCGAGCAGCGAGGCATCGACCCACACCTCGCCCGGCGGTGGGATGTCTCGCGTCGCCTTGCCGGGGCCTTCGAGGGTGGCCGAGGTCAAAAGGCTGCCGCGCAGCGGATAGCCCGCGGCCACGGCCTTGAGCGCCACCAGCTTGCTGGCGCCGCCCTGCGCATCTTCGGCCCGGGCCATGGTCGGGAAGCCGTAGGTGCCGGAACCTTCCAGGCCGAGCGCCCTGGCCTGCGCCACGAAGGCAGCGGGGGTCGGGTTGTCGCTGACGATCACCGCATCGCCGCCCAGCAACTGGCGCGCATCGCGCTTCAGCCCACCCTGCAGCCGGTCGGCGAAGAAGCCGACGGCCGTGAGCGCAGCCACGGCCAGCAGCACGGCGACGATCAACAGGCGCAGCTCGCCGGCGCGCAGGTCGCGCCAGAGCGTGCGCCAACCCAGGCGGAGGGAGGCATTCATGGCGCGAACGATAGCCGACAGTCGGGGGCACGGCCGGCTCCAAGGGTTATTGCGCCCTTGCGCCCCTTGATCCCGACTGGATGCTGCCGCATGATGCGACAAACACACCCCGTTCTGTCGCAAACCGGGCCTTCGGCGAGCGAAGGACGAGGCAAGAAAAACAGCCAGTTTGTTTGTCGGACCATCCTTCCTCAAGGAGTGTCTATGCCACGATGCCAGCGCTTGCAGATCGTCGGCCTGTGCCTGGTTGCAGGTGTGCTGGCCAGTGCCTGCGATCCCAAACCCCCCGCACCGAAGGTGACCGGCGCGAGCCCGGCGGGCGTCAGGCCCGCCGACTCCGGTGTCGGCGGCATGAGCGGCCCGAATGGCGGCAGTTCCTCCGGCGGCGCGGCACCCGCGCCGAGCGGCGGCGACGCTGCGGCGCCCAAGTAGCGCCGGCCGCCAGATCCAGCTATCGAGCGCCGCTTGCCCCCACCCCTTCCCTCCCCCGGAAGGGGTGGGAGAAATGCCCGGGGGCTACGAAATCACGCGCAACGAGGGTTCACCAGCCTCCACACGGCCTATGACCGCCGCTCGCGCAAAGCCTTCGTCGCGGAAGATCTTCAGCACCGCATCGACCGCTTCGGGCGCACAGCTCACGAGCAGGCCGCCCGATGTCTGCGGATCGCTCAGCAAGTTCTGCGCGGTGGCCGGCAGGCCGGCTGCGAGTTCGATCTCTGCGCCATAACCCGCCCAGTTGCGCCCCGAGGCGCCAGTCACGAATCCTGCGCCAGCCATCGCCACCACGTTGTCGAGCAACGGCATCTTCGACCACTCGACCACCGCCCTCAGCTTTGCGCCGCGCGC
Source organism: Variovorax sp. 10L421 (assembly GCF_056395365.1). Taxonomy (NCBI): domain Bacteria; kingdom Pseudomonadati; phylum Pseudomonadota; class Betaproteobacteria; order Burkholderiales; family Comamonadaceae; genus Variovorax; species Variovorax sp. 10L421. The sequence goes on along the minus strand of NZ_JBFTJJ010000007.1, from coordinate 125,554 downwards.
CAGTTCGAGCGTGTGGCCCGCCAGCCCGAAGCCCGTGACGTCGGTCAGTGCGTGCACGCCGTCGAGCGCCGACAGCGCGATGCCCGGCGTGTTGAGCTTCGTCGTGTTCTCGATCAGCTGGCGGTAGCCCGTCTCGGACAGTTGCTCCTTCTTGAGCGCGGCCGACAGCACGCCCACGCCCAGCGGCTTGCCCAGCACCAGCACGTCGCCCGCCTTCGCATCGGCATTGCGCCGCACGCGGTCCGGGTGCACCAGACCCATCGCGACGAGGCCGTAGATCGGTTCGACCGAATCGATGGTGTGGCCGCCGGCAATCGGGATGCCAGCTGAGCGGCACACGTCCTGCCCGCCGCGTACGATCTCTGCGATGACTTCCACCGGCAGCTGGTTGATCGGCATGGCCACCAGGGCCAGCGCCATGATCGGCCGGCCGCCCATCGCGTACACGTCGCTGATCGCGTTGGTCGCGGCGATGCGGCCGAACTCGTAGGGATCGTCCACGATGGGCATGAAGAAGTCGGTGGTCGCGATCAGTGCCTGCTGGTCGTTGAGCCTGTACACAGCCGCGTCGTCGGCGGTCTCGATGCCCACCATGAGTTCGGGCGGAATCATGCCGCCGGCGTGGTTCTTCAGGATCTGCGACAGCACGCCGGGCGCGATCTTGCAGCCACAGCCACCGCCGTGCGAAAAACTCGTGAGGCGCAAGGGCGCGAGCGGGTTCATGAGCGTTGGGTTCATGGGCCGATTATCGAAGCGGCCCCGCTTTCTACAATCCCGTCCTTACCTTTCCCGTACCCGCTGCACGTTTTCGAGGCACATCCATGAAGAAGACAACTCTTACCCAGCTGGCGCTCGCGCTCGCCGTTTCCGTCGCCAGCTTCGGCGCCCTCGCCCAGGGCCTGCTGCGCGTCTCGGCCATTCCCGACGAGGCGCCCACCGAGCTGCAGCGCAAGTTCACCCCGCTGGGCGACTACCTCAAGAAGGAGACCGGCATGGACGTGCAGTTCACGCCCGTGACCGACTATGCAGCAGTGGTCGAGGGCCTGGCCACCAACAAGATCGACCTGGCCTGGCTCGGCGGCTTCACCTTCGTGCAGGCGCGCATTCGCACCAACGGCGGCGCGGTGCCGATCGTGCAGCGCGCAGAAGACGAGGTGTTCACCAGCAAGTTCATCGTGCCGGTGGACAGCACCGCGAAGACCCTGGCCGACCTGAAGGGCAAGACCTTCGCCTTCGGCGCGCCCTCGTCCACCTCGGGCAGCCTGATGCCGCGCTACTTCCTGCTGCAGGCCGGCATCAACCCCGAGAAGGACTTCAAGACGGTCGCCTTCTCGGGCGCGCACGACGCCACCGTGGCCTTCGTGGCCGCATCGCGCGCCGAGGCAGGCGTGCTCAACGCATCGGTGTGGGACAAGCTGGTCGAGTCGAAGAACCCCAACGCCGCCAAGGTGCGCGTGCTGGCAACCACGCCGACCTACTACGACTACAACTGGACGGTGCGCCCGGGCATGGACGCCACGCTGCAGAAGAAGCTGACCGACGCGTTCCTGAAGCTCGATCCGGCGAACCCGGCGCACAAGGAAATCATGGCGCTGCAACGTGCGAGCAAGTTCATCCCGACCAAGTCGTCGAACTACGACGGGATCGAGACGGCGGGGAAGTCGGCGGGTTTGATCAAGTGATTTTCTGGAAGGCGGGGGCACCCTCATCCCATACAGGGTCCGGCCGTTGGTTTTGGCTCCCTCTCCCTCTCCCGCTCGCGGGAGAGGGTTGGGGTGAGGGAACGCCCCCCGAAAGCCCCGCAGCGTGAGCTTCTCCCTCGATGCCATCGGCGTGGTCCACGCCAACGGCCAGCGCGCGCTGGCCGGAGTGACCCTCGCCGCGCAGGACGGCGAATGCATCGCCGTCATCGGCCCTTCGGGTGCCGGCAAGACCACGCTGCTGCGCGTACTCGGTGCGGCGCTGCGGCCCACGGAGGGCGCAGTGCAGGCATTGGGCGCACAGCCCTGGCAGTTGCCGGCCGCAGCGCTGAAGAAGCTGCGCGCCCGCATCGGCACCGTGCACCAGGCGCCACCGATCGCGCCACGCCTGCGCGTAGTCACCGCCGTGCTCACGGGCCGGCTCGGCGAATGGTCCACGCTGCGCGCGCTGGGTTCGCTGTTCTATCCCTCGGACATTGCCGGCGCGCACGAAGCGCTGTCGCGGCTGGCCATGGAAGACCGTCTGTTCGACCGCTGCGACCGCCTCTCGGGCGGGCAGCTGCAGCGCGTCGGCATCGCGCGCGCCCTGTACCAGCGCCCCGCCCTGCTGCTGGCCGATGAACCCGTGTCCGCGCTCGACCCCACGCTGGCCGACGCCGCCGTCGGCCAGCTCGTTGCGCAAAGCGAATCGACAGGGGCCACGCTGGTGGCCTCGCTGCATGCGGTGGACCTGGCGCTGCGCTGGTTCCCGCGCATCGTCGGCATGCGCAACGGGCAGGTGATGTTCGACCTGCCTGCCGCGCAAGTCACGGCCGCGATGCTCGACACGCTGTATGCGAGCGAAGGCGGCATCGCCATGCAGCGGCCGCTGCCGGCGGGCGCTGCGATGGAGGCGGCCTTCCACCGGCCGGACTGCCCTTGAGCTCGAACGCCATCGCGCAGCGCGACCCGCATGCGGCACGCCGGCTGGCCGGGTGGATCGCCGCGCTCGTCATCGCGTGGCCGATGCTGGCGCTGTCGGAGTTCAAGCCGTGGGCGCTGTTCGGCAGCGGCAACCTCGCCGTCATCGGCGGATTCCTGGCGGGCTTCTTTCCGCCCGAAGGCTCGCCCGCATTCCTCGCGATGCTCTTCAAGGCCACGCTCGAAACGCTGGCGATGGCCACGGCCGGCACCGCACTGGCGCTGCTGATCGGTGCGCCGCTCGGCTTCGTGACGACGCGCGCGCTGTCCATCTCGCGCATCGGCCCCGGGCCCGGCCGCGTGCAGGCGGGCATCGTGCGGCAGGCCGCGCGCTGGCTGCTGATGGTGCTGCGCGCCATTCCGGAAATCGTCTGGGCGCTGCTGTTCGTGCGCGCGCTCGGGCTCGGCCCCGCCTCGGGCGTGCTGGCGCTGGCCATCACCTACGGCGGCATGCTGGGCAAGGTCTACGCCGAGATCCTCGAATCGACCGACACGCGCCCCGCGCGCGCCCTGCTCGAAAGCGGCAGCGGCCGGGTCGCGGCGCTGTGCTACGGCCTGCTGCCGAACACGGCGCAGGAGCTCGCTTCGTACACCGTCTACCGCTGGGAATGCGCGGTGCGCGCCTCGGTGGTGATGGGCTTCGTCGGCGCTGGCGGGCTGGGGCAGCTGATGGACCAGTCGATGAAGATGCTCAACGGCGGCGAGGCCAGCAGCATCCTGCTGGTGTTCCTCGCGCTGGTGCTGCTGGCCGACCTGCTGAGCAATGCACTGCGGAGGCTGCTGGCATGACGACGCCGCTGCCCCCGCGCCCGCCGCCGTGCTGGCGCTGCCGCATCGCGCTGCTGCTGATCGGCGCGGCGGTGGCCGCGAGCTTTGTCTACCTGGGCATCGACTACCGCGCGCTCGGCTCGTCGGAGTCGCTTCGGCTCATGGGCAGGTTCATCGCCGAGTTCTTCCCGCCCGACCTCTCGCCGGACTTCCTCGCCAAGGTGGGCAACGGTGCCTTGCAGACGCTGGCGGTGTCGGCCCTCGGTACGGTGCTGGCGGCCATTGCGGGTGCGGTGCTTGCGCTGCCTGCATCGGGCCGCACCGGCTGGCTGCCGCGCCACGTGGCGCGATTCGTCCTCAACTTCCTGCGCAGCGTGCCCGAACTCGTGTGGGCCGCGCTGATGGTGCTGGCCGCGGGCATCGGCCCATTCGCCGGCGCGCTGGCCCTGTCGCTGCACACCACGGGCGTGCTGGGCCGCCTCTTCGCCGAAGCATTGGAAAACGCCCCGCGCGAACCCGAGCACGCGCTCACGCTCTCGGGCGCCAACGCGGTCACCGCCTTCAGCTACGCGAGCCTGCCCATCGTGCTGCCGCAATGGGTGGCCTACACGCTCTACCGATGGGAGATGAACATCCGCATGGCGGCCGTGCTGGGCTTCGTGGGCGGCGGCGGGCTGGGGCTGCTGCTGTACTTCCACCTGTCGATCTTCCAGCAGCAGCAGGCGATGACGGTGCTGATCGCGATGTTCGTGCTGGTCACCTTTGTCGACCTTGCCAGCGCTCGGTTGCGCAAGGGGCTGGGGCCTGCTTACGCTTGATGCGCTCCCGGTCAGGGGTGCGATCACGCCGACGGGGGACATTCGCGCAGGGGAGCACCCGGGGCCCTGTGCACGCACCCCGAACAGCAAGACCGACAATCGAGCCCATGAGGTTCCAGCCATGAGTCACCGCCAGCCCGTACGAGTCGCCGACCGCCACGCCTTCGACACGCTGATCGACGCCCGCTCGCCGGCCGAGTTCGCGCTCGACCACATTCCCGGCGCCATCAACTGCCCCGTGCTCGACGACGAGGAGCGGCACATCGTCGGCACCGTCTATGTGCAGACCGGCGCCTTCGAGGCCCGGCGCATCGGCGGCGCGATGGTCGCGGCCAACATCGCCAGGCACCTGCGCGAGACGCTGGCCGACCGGCCCGAGAACTGGAAGCCGCTGGTCTACTGCTGGCGCGGTGGCATGCGCAGCGGCTCGATGGTCACCTGGCTTCGTCTCGTCGGGTGGGATGCGCAGCAACTCGCGGGCGGCTACAAGAGCTTTCGCCGGCATGTGATCTCGCAAATCGACGCGCTGACGCCCAAGCTCGACCTGCGCGTGATCTGCGGCGCCACCGGCAGCGCGAAGACCCGCGTGCTGCATGCGCTGGCCGCGCGCGGTGCGCAGGTGCTCGACCTCGAAGATTTCGCCAGCCACAAGGGCTCGCTGCTGGGTTCGCTGCCGGGCGTGCCGCAGCCGTCGCAAAAGCATTTCGAGACGCGCATCGCGGCCGTGCTCGAAACCATCGACCTGTCGCGCCCGCTGTACGTCGAGGGCGAGAGCATTCGCATCGGGCGGCTGTCGCTGCCACTGTCGCTGGTGGCGCAGATGCGCGCGGCGCCGTGCATCGAGGTGTCCGCCACGCCCGAGGCGCGACTGGCCTACCTGCTGCGCGACTACGCCTACCTGGGCGACGACCGCAACGCGCTGGCCGACAAGCTCGGCGTGCTGAAGGAACTGCAGGGCAAGGAGACGGTGGCGCGCTGGCAGCAGTGGGCACACGAGGCCGACCTGCCGCACCTGTTCGCGGAACTGATGGCGCTGCACTACGACCCGCACTACCAGAAATCGCAGGAGCTGCACTTCCGCGCCTGGGCGCAGCGCCAGCGCGTGGCGGCGCCCGACCTGTCGGATCAGGGCATCGAGGCGGTGGCCGATGCAGTGCTGGCGCTCGGCGAACCCGCGAGCCCGTCAGCATAGAGCACGCCGCGCGGTGCGCGGCACAGGCCCCAGAAACGCAGGCCGCTGAGCTCGGCCATGCGCACGCCCATCGAAGTCGGCGCGGAGATGGTCGCCATCGCCGCAATGCCCAGGCGCGCGCACTTGCGCACCAGTTCGTGGCTGCCGCGGCTGGACATCAGCACGAAGCCCGGCTCCTCGAGGCGGCCCGCCAGCGCGAGCTTGCCGAGCAGCTTGTCGAGCGCGTTGTGGCGGCCGACGTCTTCCATCAGGTCGGTGAGCTCGCCATCGATCGTGGCCCATGCGGCGGCGTGGATCGCGCCGGCTTCGGCGTTGAGGATCTGGCGCGGCGGCATGGCGGCGAAGGCGCGCAGCACGGTGGCCAGATCGATGCGCTCGATCCAGTCGCGCGGCGGCACGCGCTGCGGCGTGAGGTCCAGCCCCGCGAAACTCTCGACACCGCACACGCCGCACCCGGTACGGCCCGCGAGGCTGCGGCGGCGGTCTTTCAGGCGCTCGAAGCTGCGCGTGGAAATCTCGAGCTGCACCTCGATGCCGGGCATGCCTTCGGGCAGGCCCGCGTCGGTGGCATCGACCGTGCGCGCCTCGACGCCGCGGCAGTCGGCCGCGGTGTCGAGGATGCCTTCGCTCAGTGCGAAGCCGAGCGCGAAGGCTTCGAGGTCTTGCGGCGTGGCCATCATCACCGCATGCGAGACGCCGTTGAACACCAGCGCCACCGGCACTTCGGCCGCCAGCGTGTCGTCGCGCACCACGCCTTCGGGCGCAACGCCGCGCTCGCCGAAGACATGCACGGCGTGCCGCGAAAGCGGCGGCAGGGCGTCTTCGGGATCGGCGAGATTGGCGAGGTCTGGCTTCGACATGGTGGCTCCGGGTGGGCCTGCCATTGTCTGCTCAGTCGCGGTTCTCGTCCGCAAGGGGCGGCAGCGTTTGCACCTGGGCCCGTCCGGGCGCCTGGAGGTGTGCCACCCAGCGGTCGTCGTACTGCACCACCCGCACCCAGCCGGGGCCGCGCACGCCGCCGATGGCCGCATCGCCCATCAGCGTGAGCCGGCGCATCAGCACGCTGGCGCCCTGCCCTAGCCGCTTGCCCAGGCGCGGCAGCGAGACGCCGGTGCCGTCGGGCTCCTGCGCGAGCATGCGCAGGATGGCCACCGACAGGCTGTCCTGCAGCAGGGCACTCATGCCGCCACCATGCCGTCGGCTTCGTCCTCCGCCAGTTTCTGGATCGGCAGCTCGTGCGGCACCAGCACCACGGGAATGGACTTGGAAGTCGGCGTGCCCGCGTTCTCGGCCACCGACGACAGCGGCACCAGTGGGTTCGTTTCGGGGTAGTAGGCCGCGAGGTTGCCGCGCGGGATGTCGTACGCCACCAGCCTGAAACGGTCGGCGCGGCGCTCCTGGCCGTCGTCCCACACCGTCTGCAGATCGACCCAGTCGCCGTCCTTCATGCCCAGCGCCCGGATGTCCTCGGCGTTGATGAAGACCACGCGACGCTGGCCGAACACGCCGCGGTAGCGGTCGTCCATGCCGTAGATGGTGGTGTTGTACTGGTCGTGCGAACGCGTGGTCAGCAGCGTGAAGACGATGGTGTCGCCCTTCTTCGCAAAGCGCGCGCGGGCGCGGTGCGAATGGGTGTCCAGCGGCACGGCGTGCGTGAAGAACACGGCCTTCTTCGACGCGGTGTTCCACACCCGCTCGCTCGCGGTGTTGCGCAGGCGGAAGCCGCCGGGGTGCGCGACACGCGCATTGAAATCCTTGAAGTCGTCGAACACGGCTTCGATCTTGTCGCGGATGCGGGCGTAGTCTTCGATCAGCGACAGCCACGGCGTCTTGCTGCGCGCGCCGAGGGTGGCGTCAGCAAGCCGCGCCACGATGGCCGGCTCGGACAGCAGGTGCTCCGACGCGGGCGGGTTGATGCCCATCGAGATGTGCACCATGCTCATCGAGTCTTCCACCGTCACGCCCTGGGGGCCGCCGGCCTGCATGTCGATCTCGGTGCGCCCCAGGCACGGCAGAATGATCGCCTCGCGCCCGTGGATCACGTGGCTGCGGTTGAGCTTGGTGGTCACGTGCACCGTGAGGTCGCACTTCTGCAGGCCCTTCCAGGTCTGGTAGGTGTCGGGCGTGGCCGCCGCGAAGTTGCCGCCGAGCGCGAAGAACACCTTGCCCTTGCCCTCGAGCATGAGTTGTATGGCCTCGACCGTGTCGACGCCATTGCGGCGCGGCGGCTCGAAACCGAACACCTGCTGCAGCCGATCGAGCAGCGCGGCAGGCGGCTTTTCCCAGATACCCATGGTGCGGTCGCCCTGCACGTTGCTGTGGCCGCGCACCGGGCAGGCGCCCGCGCCTTCGCGCCCCATGTGGCCGCACAGCATGAGCCAGTTGCCGATCATCTGGATGGTGGCCACCGAATGCTGGTGCTGCGTGATGCCCATGCCCCAGCAGGCGATGACCCTCTTCGCACCCAGGTACACGTCGGCCGCGGCGCGGATCTGCGCTTCGCTCAGCCCCGACTCCTGCACCAGGATGTCCCACGACTCGGCACGCAGGTCGGCCGCCAGAGCCTCGAAGCCGGTGGTGTGCGTGGCGATGAATTCATGGTCGAGCACCGGAGGCTCGCCGCGCGCCACGGCTGCGTCCTCGCGCTCGACGACGTGCTTCATCATCCCCTTGACGGCGGCAAAGTCGCCGCCCACGCGCAGCTGGAAGTAGTGCGTGCTGATGGGCGTGGAGCCCATGGTCGCCATCTCGAGCTTGTCCTGCGGATCGGCGAAGCGCTCCAGCCCGCGCTCGCGCAGCGGGTTGAAGCTCACGATGCGCGCGCCGCGCTTCGAGGCCGCGCGCAATTCGCCGAGCATGCGCGGATGGTTGGTGCCGGGGTTCTGGCCGAAGATGAAGATCGCGTCGGCCTTCTCGAAGTCATCGAGCGTGACCGTGCCCTTGCCCACGCCGAACTGCGGGCGCATGCCGCTGCCGCTGGGCTCGTGGCACATGTTCGAGCAGTCGGGAAAATTGTTGGTGCCGTACTCGCGCACGAACAGCTGGTAGAGGAAGGCGGCCTCGTTGCTCGCGCGGCCCGAGGTATAGAAGATGGCCTGGTCCGGATCAGGCAGCGCGTTCAGGTGCTTCGCGATGCGCGCGAAGGCGTCGTCCCATTCGATCGGCACGTACTTGTCGCTGGCCGCGTCGTACGCCATCGGGTGCGTGAGGCGGCCCTGGTCCTCGAGCCAGAAATCGCTCTGCTCGGCCAGTTGCGCCACGGTGTGCTTTGCAAAGAGTTCCGGGCCGGCACGCCGCGCAGTGGCTTCGGCCGCCACGGCCTTGACGCCGTTCTCGCAGAACTCGAACGTGGAGGCATGGTTGCGGTCGGGCCAGGCGCAGCCCGGGCAGTCGAAACCGTCCGGCTGGTTGGCCGAGAGCAGCGTCTTCGCGCCCTTGATGGGAATGTCCTGCCGCAGCAGCGCGTTGGTCACGCTGCGCAATGCGCCCCAACCGCCCGCGGGGCCCTTGTAAAACTCGATCTTCTGCTCACTGCTCATGCCGGCGAGTGTTCGCCGTGGGCCTGCGGAGCGTCAAATTGAATCGGGACATGCGGCGATTCAAAAAGGAAATGAAGCGAGGTCTCAGGCGCCTCGCGTGTCTTGCATCAGCAGCCCGCGCAACTTGCTGCGCAGCGGCGTCTCTTCCACAGCCTGCACGCCGGCGATCTCGCGCAACGCGAAGTCGCGGCTTTCAGCCGTGCGCAGGTCGATCTCGCGCACCACCTGCCCGTCCTTGTAGACAAAGGCCACGTCAGCCAGCGCGAGCACGTCCTCGATGTCGTGCGTGATCATCAGCACGGGAATGCCCCATTGCCTGCGCACTTGCGCGAGTTCGTTGCGCAACTCCGCGCGCAGCATGGGGTTGAGCGCGGCGAAGGGTTCGTCGAGCAGCAGCACCTGCGGCTCGCAGGCCAGCGCGCGCGCGAGCGCCACGCGCTGCTGCTGGCCGCCCGAGAGGTTCTGCGGCCGGCTGTCGGCCAGCGCCCCGAGGCCGAAGCTTTCGAGCAGGGCCTGCACGCGCTCGGCGTCTTTGGCGGCCGGCTTGCGACGGTGCCATGCGGTCAAGCCGAAGCCCACGTTCTCGCGCACGCTCAGGTGCGGGAACAGTGCGTAGTGCTGGAACAGGTAGCCGATGCGCCGCGCCGGTGCGGGCACGTCGATGCCCTGGGCCGCGTCGTACAGCGTGCGACCGTCGAGCCGCACGTGGCCGGCGCTGGGATGCAGCAGGCCGGCAATGGCCTGCAAGGTCAGCGACTTGCCTGCACCCGAAGGGCCGTAGAGCGCGGCGAAGGGCACGTCCGTGGCGAAACGCACGGCCAGATCGAAACGCCGGCGGCCGTCGGCTACCGTGAGCTTCAGGTCGACATCGATCATCCTTGCTGCTCCGGCGTTCTGGGGCGTGATACGCGTTTCGTTCCGGGGTGCGTGCGCAGGCCACCGGGTACTCCCCTCCGCGAATGTCCCCCGCTTCGCTCCTCCTTTATTTCGCTGCGGGGAGCACCCGGTGCCCTGCGCACAGGGCACGCTGCTGGTGTACCGCCGATCAACGACTGCTCTGTCCAACGCTCACGCCGATGGGGTGCCTTGCGCAGCGAAATAAAGGAGGAGGCCGTAGGCCGGGGGACATTCGCGGAGCAAGGTACCCCGTCGGCGTGAGCGCACCCCGAAGCACCCACAACGCGACGCATGAAACAACAGGATCTCATCTCGGGAGTCACGGCTTCCCGAACCCGTAACGCGTAAGCACTTCCTGCGCGGCGGGCGTCGAAAGAAAGGCGATGAAGTCACCGGCCAGCGCCTTCTGCCTGCTCTCGGCCACCACGGCGATGGGGTATGTCACTGGCGCGTGGCCGGTAGGCGTAAAGGCGATCTTCACCTTGTCGCCGGCCACGGCCGCATCGGTGCGGTAGACGAAGCCGGCCTCGACCTCGCCGCGGCTCACGTAGTCGAGCACCTGGCGCACGCTGTCGGCCTGCACGAACTTCGGTTCGAGCGCGGTCCAGAGGTTGGCGTTGTCCAGCACCTGCCTGGTGTAGCGGCCGACCGGGACGGTCGCGACCTTGCCGATGGCGATCTTCTTCACGTTCGCGCCGCCCAGGTCCTGCAGCGTCTTGACGCCCACGCCCTCCTTGGCGGGTTCGATGAGCACCAGGCTGTTGGTGACGAAGTCCTTGCGCGTGGCGGCGTCGACGGCCTTCTGCTCGACACCGCGGTTCATCGTTTCCTGGTCGGCGCTGGCGAACACGTCCACCGGCGCGCCCTGGCCGATCTGCTGCAGCAGCACGCCCGAGGCGGCGAAGTTGAAGCGCACCGTGGCGCCGGCCTTGGCAGCCTCGAACCTGCGGCCGATTTCCTTGAACGCGTCGGTCAGGCTCGCGGCGGCGGACACGGTGATCTGCTGCGCGGCAGCAGCCAGCGGCAGGGCGAGTGCGAGAACCAACGACAGAAGGCGGAACGGGCGCATGGACAACTCCGGAATGATGAAGACGAAATCAGCGAAGCGAGAAGAAGCGGCTCGACAGCACCAGCACGGTGATCGACAGCAGCGAGGTCACGACGACCAGCAGCAGCGCGAGGTCGTCGTGACCGGCCTGCACAGCGTCGTAGATGGCCATCGACAGCGTCTGGGTCTGCTTGGGAATGGAGCCGGCCACCATCAGCGACGCGCCGAACTCACCCATCGCGCGTGCGAACGCGAGCAGTGTGCCGGCCAGGATGCCGGGCCACGCCAGCGGCAGCGTGACGCGCAGGAAAACCGACAGCGGCGACTGCCGCAGCGTGCTGGCTGCGGCTTCGAGCGATCGGTCCACACCCGAGAATGCCGCGCTGGCCGACTTGAGTACCAGGGGCAACGCCACCACGGCCGAGGCCACCACGGCGCCGTGCCAGCTGAAGATGATGGTGTAGTCGAGGTGCTCGCGCAGCCACGCACCCAGCGGGCTGCGGCGCCCGGCCGCCACGAGGATGGCGTAGCCGATCACCGTGGGCGGCAGTACCAGCGGCAGCATGAACACGGCCTCGAGCACGGTGGCGCCGAAGAACTTCTTGCGTGCGAACACCCAGCCCAGCGCCACGCCCGCAATCAGCGCCAGCACGGTCGCGACCGCGGCGACCTTGAGCGACAGTGCCAGGGGTGACCAGTCGGTCGAGGCGATGAGGGCATTCGTCGTATTCATTGGGATACGACGGGATTGTTGCACGACGGACGCTGCCTCACCGCGAAGATGCACGGCGTGAGCTGCCCCATATACCGATCGATATAGCGTTACGGTGCCAGCAGCCGCGTCAGCGCACGGATGTCCGCCGCCGTGGCCAGCTTCGCCGCGTTTTCGATGGCACGGTAGTGCCTGACGACTTCCTCGCCCACCGGCGTGAGCGCGGTGCCGCCGCCGCGCGAGCCGCCGGCCGCGGTGTTCACGGCCGGCGAGACCAGTGCCTGGTTCATCTCGTCGATCAGCATCCACGCCCTGCGGTACGACATGCCCAGCAGGCGGGCCGCCGCCGAGATCGAACCGGTCTCGGCCACCGCTTCGAGCACGGCGATCTTGCCGGGGCCGATGGCGATGGCGTCGTCCCGGTATACGCGCAGACGGAACTGGACTTTGGATTTCATTTGGCGCGAAGGGTAAACCATGCCGCAAGGCTCGGCTCCCTTCGCGAAGCCCCGGGAAAGCGTTCCTAGTGGAAGAACTTCGCCGCGCTCACCAGCGTCTTGTAGACGCCCCAGGCCAACGGAATACCCACTGCCACCCAAGCCAGCGCCACGACCGCAGGGCTCACCGTGTCGGCGCGGCCAGAGCCGCTGCCCACTTCGGCCGCAGAGGCCTTTTCGTGCGCCAGCTTCTTCTCGACCGCCAGTTCGGCGTCGGTCATGAAGTGCTTGTCGGCCACCGGGCGCACCAGCAGGTTGGCGATGAAGCCGATCACCAGCATGCCCACGAGGATGTACATGGTCTGGTTGTAGACCTGCTCGCGCGGCAGGCCCAGGCCCAGTTGGTACTCGCGCATGTAGTTCACCACCACCGGGCCGAGGATGCCGGCCGTGGCCCACGCGGTGAGCAGGCGGCCATGGATGGCGCCCACGAACTGCGTGCCGAACAGGTCGGCGAGGTACGCCGGCACCGTGGCGAAGCCGCCGCCGTACATCGACACGATCACGCAGCAGGCGCCCACGAACAGCAGCTTGCTGCCCGCGCCGGCCGACGAGGGAATGCTCGCGTACAGGATGCCGCCGAGCACGAAGAACACCGTGTAGGTGAGCTTGCGGCCCAGCTTGTCCGACAGGCTGGCCCACACGAAGCGCCCGCCGATGTTGAACAGCGACAGCAGCGCCGTGAAGCCGCCCGCCACCACCGCGATGGCCGCGAGTTGCGTCTTGTCGAGCTGTCCGTACTTGGCCGGCAGGTCGATGAGCGCGCCGCCGAACACTTCCTGCAGCATCGGCGAGGCCATGCCGATCACGCCGATGCCGGCGCTCACATTCATGCACAGCACCAGCCACACGAGCCAGAACTGCGGAATGCCCCAGACCTTCTTCACGTGCACGTGGCGCTGCGTGATCATGGTGTTGCTGGTCTGCGCCGGGGGCGGCGTCCAGCCTTCGGGCTTCCAGCCCGAGGGCGGCACGCGGTAGCCGAGCGCACCAGCCATCATGAACACGAAGTAGCCGAGCGCCATGACCACGAAGGTCTGCATCACACCCACGTCGGTGGCCGTGCTGAAGCGCTTCATCAGGTCGACCGCCAGCGGCGAGCCGATCATCGCGCCGCCGCCGAAGCCCATGATGGCCATGCCGGTGGCCATGCCGCGTCGGTCGGGGAACCACTTGATCAGCGTGCTCACCGGCGAGATGTAGCCGAGCCCGAGGCCGATGCCGCCGATCACGCCCGAGCCGAGGATCATCAGCCAGAACTGGTGCAGGTGGATGCCCACCGCCGACAACAGCATGCCGCCGCACCAGCACAGCGCCGACACCACGCCGGCCTTGCGCGGGCCCGCGCGTTCGAGCCAGCCGCCCCACAGGGCCGCCGAGCAGCCGAGGAAGACGAAGAACAGCGTGTACATCCAGCCCAGCGTGGCCACGCGCCAGTCGCAGTTCGTGGCGAACAGCTCGGCGAAGAAGCTCATGTCCTTGGCGCAGGCCTGGGCGCCGGTGCCGGCCGTGCCGAGCGCTTTCGACAGCGGCAGCCAGAACACCGAGAAGCCATACGCCATGCCGATGCACAGGTGAATAGCCAATGCGGCGGGCGGCACCAGCCAGCGGTTGAAGCCAGGGCCCGCGATGATGCGTTCCTTTTCCAGGAAGCCAGGTTGCGGTTGCGCCCCTCCTCCGACGATGCGATCTCCATCGAGAACGCCTGCAGTTGAGCCTGCCATATTTCTCCTTGTTGGCCGGATTTGTAACTCTTGTGTTTGAATCCGGGCCGAGGAGTGTGTCAGAACGTTTCTCGCTCCGTCAAATTCGTTCGGCGCATCGGCCGATTCAATAACTAAATGCCCGGCCGGTGCTCAGTCGCCGAGCGCCCCGCTGTGGATACGCACCTGCTCACGCCACTCGGGGGTTTGCAGGAAGGCCAGCGCGGCTTCGAGCGCGCGCGAGGAGCGCACGCCGTCCTGCGTCATGAAGCCGATCGGCGTGAGCACTTCGGGCGCCACCAGCGGCAGCGCCTCCAGCTCACGATGGCTGCGCACGGCCGCGACCATGGCGCCCGGAAGCACGCTGCTGACCGTGCCCGCGCTGACCGCGAGCGCGAGCGCGAGCACGGAGTTGGTCTCGATGGCGGGCGCCACCGGAACGCCGGCTTCGCGCAGCGCCTGGTCCATGATGGCGCGGTTGTGCATGTCGGTCGTGAGCAGGCACAGCGGCAGCTTGCCGGCCTCGGCCCAGGTGATGGGTTGGCCGATGCGCAGTTCGTCCACAGAGGGCGTTTCGGCGCGCCGCAGGAGGAAGTAGTGCTCGACGCTCTGCGGCCAGGCCGTGAGCTTGATGCCCGGCAGGTGCATGCGCTCCGTGTAGCCGAGCGCAAGGTCGATCGAAAGGCTTTCGAGCCCCGTCTCCAGTTCCTGCGAGCTCATCGACAGCACGACCGGCAGGATGCCCGGATGCCGCTGGTTCAGCATGGCGGCGAAGCGCGAGAGCATCGGAATGGCGGTAGGCACCGCGGCCATGCGCAGGCGACCGTGCGGATTGTCCACATCGCTGCGCAACTCCTGCAGCAGCACTTCGTTGTCGCGCAGCATGCGCTGCGCCGTGGCCAGCACGCGCTCGCCCTCGTGTGTGAGGCCGACATAGACGCGCGCACGCTTGACGATGACCACGCCGAACTCGGTTTCGAGCGCGCGCAGCGCGTTCGACAGCGCCGGCTGCGTGATGTGGCAAGCCTGCGCGGCGCGGCCGAAGTGCTTGTGCTCGTTGAGCGCCACCAGGTAGCGCATCGAGGCGAGCAGGTTCATGCCTGTGGCTCCGGCGCGTGTCGTGTCGCGGGGTGCTTGTGTTCGGGGTGCATGCCAAGGGCACCGGGTGGCTCCCGCAGCGAAATAAAGGAGGAGGCAGCAGGCCGGGGGACATTCGCGGAGCAAGGCACCCCGTCGGCGTGACCGCGCCCCGAACAACGACGCACATCACGCACAACGCACCCAATCGAAAAGCAGGGCGTCATCCCTCAGGTGTTCTTGCTGATCGAGATCGTCGGAAACTTGGAGGAAAAATCCTTCGCCTTCTCGGCGATGCCCACGGCCACGCGGCGTGCAACGGCCTTGTAGATGCCGGCCACGTCGCCGTCCGGATCGGACACCACGGTGGGCGCGCCGCTGTCGGCCTGCAGGCGGATCTTGATGTCCAGCGGCAATGCACCCAGGTATTCCATCTGGTACTCGGCCGCCATCTTCCTGCCGCCATCCGCGCCGAAGATGTGCTCCGCATGGCCGCAGTTCGAGCAGATGTGCACCGCCATGTTCTCGACGATGCCGAGGATCGGCACGCCGACCTTCTCGAACATCTTGATGCCCTTCTTCGCATCGAGCAGCGCGATGTCCTGCGGCGTGGTGACGATCACCGCGCCCGTCATCGGCACGCGCTGGCTGAGCGTGAGCTGGATGTCGCCGGTGCCCGGGGGCATGTCGACGATGAGGTAGTCGAGGTCTTTCCAGTTGGTCTGGCGCAGCAGCTGCTCCAGCGCCTGCGTGGCCATGGGGCCGCGCCAGACCATGGCCTGGTCGGGGTCGACCAGGAAGCCGATGGACATCACCTGCACGCCGTGGCGCTCCATGGGCTCCATGGTCTTGCCGTCGGCGCTTTCGGGGCGGCCCTCGATGCCCATCATCATGGGCTGGCTCGGGCCGTAGATGTCGGCGTCGAGCAGGCCGACCGTGGCGCCCTCGGACGCCAGCGCCAGCGCCAGGTTGGCCGCCGTGGTGCTTTTGCCCACGCCACCCTTGCCCGAGGCCACCGCGACGATGTTCTTGACGTTGGGCATCAGCTGCACGCCGCGCTGCACCGCATGGCTGATGACCTTGGTGACGACGTTGACCGACACGTTCTCCACGCCCGGTACCGTCTTGGCGGCCGCCACCAGCGCCTTTCGGATGGCCGCGTGCTGGCTCTTCGCCGGATAACCGAGTTCGAGGTCGAACGAGACGTCGCCCTCCGCTATCTGCAGGTTCTTGAGCGACCGGCTCGCCACGAATTCCTTGCCGGTGTTAGGGTCCGCGACGGCCTTGAGCGCGTCCATGAGCCCTTCTGGGGTGAGTGCCATTGATCAAACTCCTGAATGGCCGGTAGTCTAGTGGCTCGCCCCCAGGCTTCGCGCACTTCGTGTCGCTTCTCCCGCCCCCTACCGGGGGCAACACCAGCGGCCCGGCAAAGCCGGTTCCGCGGTGTTCCGCAAGAAAACGGGGAATCCAGGTCTGCTTTCAATGGCTCATGGCAACGACAAAATGACAGAGACCAGTCCCGCCACCGGCCTCCTGCTCACCGGGGGCGGCGCCCGGGCCGCCTACCAGGTCGGCGTGCTCGAAGCCATTGCCGACATCCGCCGCGCGGCCGGACCGGCGGCCACCGGCACCGGCAATCCCTTCGACGTCATCACCGGCACCTCCGCCGGCGCCATCAACGCGGCCGCGCTGGCCTGCGGCGCCGACGACTTCGACCAGGTGGTGGCGAACATCGCCGAGGTCTGGAGCCGGTTCCGCGCCGAACAGGTGTACCGCGCCGATTCGCTCTCGGTGATCGGCAGCGGCACGCGCTGGCGCATGCTGCTCGGGTTCGGGCGCTTCGCGGCCAACTGGATGCGCATCAAGCCGAAGTCGCTGCTCGACAACGCACCGCTTGCCGAGCTTCTGCAGCGCATGGTGCCGCTCGAGCGGCTGCCGCAGCTCATGAAGGACGGCCACCTGCAGGCGCTGGCCGTGACCGCGTCGAGCTACAGCTCGGGCGAGCACGTCACCTTCTTCGAGGCTGCCGTGCCGATGGAGCCGTGGGTGCGGTCGCAGCGCCTGTCGGTACGCGACCGCATCACGCATGCGCACCTGCTGGCTTCGTCGGCCATTCCCTTCGTGTTTCCGGCCACGGCCCTGCCGATGCAAGGCCACATCGAATACTTCGGCGACGGTTCGATGCGCCAGTCGGCGCCCATCGCGGCAGCGATCCACCTCGGCGCGCAGCGCATCGTGGTGATCGGCGCGGGCCGCATGCACGAGCCGCGCGACACCACGGCGCCCAACACCCACAGCGGCTATCCGACGATGGCGCAGATCGCGGGCCATGCGCTGTCGAGCATCTTTCTCGATGCGCTGGCAGTCGACATCGAGCGGCTGCGCCGCATCAACCACACGCTGGGGCTGGTTCCCGAAGAGGCGCGCGCGGCGAGCACGCTGCGCCCGCTCGACCTGCTGGTGATCTCGCCGTCGGAACGGCTCGACGTGATCGCGGCACGCCATGTCGATGCCCTGCCGGGCGCGGTGCGGCACCTGCTGGGCGGCTCGAAGGTGGCGGCCGACGTGAAGGGCGGCGCTCTGGCGAGCTACCTGCTGTTCGACTCGGCGTACACGCGCGACTTGATGGCGCTCGGACGCGCAGATGCGATGCGGCAGCGCGACGAAGTGCTCCGGTTCTTCGGGTGGGAGACGCTCGCCGCGACGTGAGCCCCGCTTCCCGGCCGTCGGGCGGGCGCGCTCAGCCCCCTTCGGAAATGCCCAGTTCGGAACACACCCGCCCCAGCAGCGCCCTCAGCGATGCCACTTCGGCTTCGAGCCGCGCCACATTGGCCTTCAGCGCCGCGACCTCGCCGAGCGACACATCGTGACCGGCGTGCGATGCCTCGGACGCCGGCCCCGCCACCTCTTCCGCCGGCGCACCGCTCAGCAGATGCGCCCAGCGGCTTTCTCGCGCGCCGGGCAGGCGTGCCAGCTTCACCACCAGCGCACCGGCCGGACGCTCCGCCAGTTCGTCGAGGAAGCCTTCGACCGACGAGATGTCGGCGAAGTTGTGCATGCGGTCGCAGGCGATGCGCAGTTCGCCCGCCGTCTGCGGCCCGCGCAGCATCAGCACGGTGAGCAGGATGACCGACTGCGACGGAATGCGCAGCACGCGGTCGACGTTGTGCTCGTAGCGGAAGGCACGCCCGCCGCTGGTTTCGGCGACGAGGCTGTAGCCCTTCAGGCTGTCGATGGCGGCCTGCACCTGCGACTCGGTGAGTTCGAGCACCGGGTTGCGGCTGGTCTTCTGGTTGCAGCCCGACACCAGCGAATTGAGCGTAAGCGGGTAGCTGTCGGGCACGGTGCGCTGCTTTTCGGCGAGCACGCCGAGCACGCGGGTTTCGAGGAGGGACAGGACGGGCAGCGATGGGGTGGACATGGCTCGGGCAAGGATCGATGGTGAAAACGCGAAGGGCGGCAACCGCACTCAAGGCGACGCTATGCCGAGCATAGGCCCCAGCTCCCGCACGAAGTCGCTCCGGTGCAGCGCAGCCGAATGCAGGGCCGAGACCGTGCCGTCGAGGTACAGCGCATCGCGGCAGTGGAGCACGTCGCGAAAGTACAGCGCGAACTCGTGGAAATTCACCGGCTTTTCGCTGATGACGAAGATGGCCGTGTGGCCGATCACGCCGACGCCGTTGCGGATCTTGCGCGAATCGGAATGGGGAATGAAGGCGGGATGCACGACCCCATGGCGCAGCAGCAGCGGACCCGACTGCGTCGCGAGGTGCACGCCCTTGGCCAGCGCCGGATATTCCGACGACTCGACCACCCGCGGCCCCGCGTCCGAGACGAGGAACACACCGTTGGGCTTGAGGAAGAAGTTGCCCACGCCATCCGCCAGGTTGAGCGGCGCTTCTTCGCGGCCGTCACGTACAAGCAGGCCGACCGGGGAAAAGTCCTCGTGGTACATGCCGGCGTTCACCGCGAAGTCCAGTTGCCGGTGGCGCTCCTTCAGCCAGGCATCGAGCCGGTCGAAGCGCTTGAACGGCACGCCTGCGTCGTCGCGCAGGAACAGCTCGAGCCGCTCGATGCGCAGGTCGACCTTCACCACGGTGAAGCGCGGGTCGGCCGCCGCGAGGCCTGCGAACAGCAGGGCCGCCAGGAGCAGCAGAAGCTTTCTCATGCAGCCCTGCGAGCCCTGCCTGCGCCGCTCAACCGCCGTTGATGCGGCTGACCAGCGCCTTGGTGAACGCCGCCGTGCCCGCCGTACCGCCCAGGTCGCCCGTGCGCACCTTGTCGATGTTCAGCGTCTCGTCGATGGCCTTGCGCAGGCGCGTGGCCAGCTCGGGCAGCTTCACGTGGTCGAGCATCAGCGCGGCGGCCAGCAGCAGCGCGGTCGGGTTGGCGATGCCCTTGCCGGCGATGTCGGGCGCGGAGCCGTGCACCGCCTCGAAGATCGCGGCGTCGGTGCCGATGTTGGCGCCGGGCGCCATGCCCAGGCCGCCGACCAGGCCCGCCACGAGGTCGGACAGGATGTCGCCGAACAGGTTGGTGGTGACCAGCATGTCGAACTGCCAGGGGTTGAGCACCAGCTTCATCGCGCAGGCGTCGATGATGACCGTGTCGAGCTCGAACCTGCCCTTGTATTTCTTCTCGTAGAGGTCGAGGCCGGTCTCCAGGAAGATGCCGGTAAGCGCCTTCATGATGTTGGCCTTGTGCACGATCGTGACCTTCTTGCGGCCCGTTGCCACGGCGGTGTCGAAGGCGTACTCCAGCAGGCGGCGGCTGCCCTGGCGAGTGTTGATGCCGGTGGCCATGGCCACGGCATGCGGGTCGCCGTCGATGGGCACGTAGTGCTCGTGGCCGATGTAGAGGCCTTCGAGGTTCTCGCGCACAACCACCAGGTCGATCTTGTCGAAGCGGCCGCCGGGAATGATGGTGCGCGCCGGGCGCAGGTTGGCATACAGCTGGAACTCTTCGCGCAGCCGCACGTTCGACGAGCGGTAGCCGCCGCCCGACGGCGTCTCCAGCGGGCCCTTCAGGGCGAGGCGGGTGCGGCGGATGCTGTCGAGCGTGGCTTGCGGCAGCGGATCGCCCGAGGCCTTGACGCCGCCCAGGCCGGCGATCTGGGTGTCCCAGGCGAAGGGGGCCTTCAGCGCGTCGAGCGCGGCCAACGTGGCGTCGACAATTTCGGGGCCGATGCCATCACCGGGGATGAGGGTTGCGGGAATGGGAGTGGTCATGGAAAGCGCCCTTGTGAGGTCAGGTGAGTGAGGAGTCGCGGCCAGTGCGGCGCGAAGGCGGAAGAATAACGCCGGCCCATTGCGCCGGCGAGGCGCCAGAATCGGCCGAAAGGGTCATTCGCGGGCCAGCCACGCAAGCGCCTCGTCACGCGAGGTGAAGAACCGGCAGAAGTGCCCGCGCCGGGCTTCCCGCAGGTATTCCTCGAAGCGTGCGCCGTGATCGGCGAGCGGCGACATCACCACCGCGGTTCGCAGCCGGTAGGTCTGCAGCTTCTGGAGGAACTCGCCCGCGAAACGCGTCCGAAGCTCGAAGAATGGGGGCGGGAGCACGCCCGCATCGAGCAGCAGGCGGTCGGTGTCGTGCGACATGCAGGCGCCGACCAGGTCCGTGGCCTCGCCAACGTTCTGCAGCGGCGACGTCCATTCGAGGACGACGAAGGGACCGATCTGGTGGCGGATGGCATTCAAGGGCATCGGGGATCTCAGGGGTTTCAGTGGCTTGGGGGCCATGGGGTGGACGGCCGGATTCTCGCGGGCGCCCAGTTCCTGATCGATTTCCCTGGCGTCGCGGTGGTTGCAGGCGAATGGGGCGATGCTGCCACCAAACACCCGGCCGGACGCGGGGCGCACGCGGCCACCTAAAATGCCCGGTTCCCCGTCCGCCTCACCTCCGAGTCACTCCCGAAAGCGCCCTCCCCGATGTCCGCCCCGCGCAAGCTCTTCGTCACCACCGCCCTGCCGTATGCCAACGGCAAGTTCCACATCGGCCACATGATGGAATACATCCAGGCCGACATCTGGGTGCGGAACCAGCGAATGAATGGCGCCGAGGTCAACTTCGTCTGTGCCGACGACGCCCACGGCGCGGCCATCACCATCGCGGCCGACAAGGCCGGCGTGACGCCGCAGGCCTTCGTGGCCGAGATCGCCGCGGGCCGCAAGCCCTACCTCGACGGCTACTACATCTCGTTCGACAACTGGCACTCGACCGACGCGCCCGAGAACCACCAGCTCGCGCAGGACATCTACCGCGACCTGCGCGCCAACGGCCTCATCGAGACCAAGAGCGTGGAGCAGTTCTACGACCCCGAAAAGGGCATGTTCCTGGCCGACCGCTTCATCAAGGGCGAGTGCCCCAACTGCCATTCGAAGGACCAGTACGGCGACAACTGCGAGGTGTGCGGCGCCGTGTACGCGCCCACCGAGCTGATCAATCCCTACTCGGCGCTGTCGGGTGCCAAGCCCGAGCTGCGCAGCTCGGACCACTTCTTCTTCAAGCTGTCGGACCCGCGCTGCGAGGCCTACCTGAAGGAATGGACTGCCGCTGCCGGCCACGTTCAGAGCGAGGTGCAGAACAAGATCCGCGAGTGGCTCTACAAGGACGACGAAGGCAAGGGCGGCCTCGGCGACTGGGACATCAGCCGCGACGCGCCCTACTTCGGCATCGAAATCCCCGATGCGCCGGGCAAGTACTTCTACGTATGGTTGGACGCGCCCGTGGGCTACCTGGCGTCGCTGAAGAACCTGCTCGACAAGCGCTGCATCGAGCTCGGCGGCGACGGCATCTCGTACACCGAGTACATGGCCGACCCCGACCTGGAGCAGGTGCACTTCATCGGCAAGGACATCATTACCTTCCACACGCTGTTCTGGCCCGCGATGCTGCACTTCAGCGGCCGCAAGGCGCCCGATGCCGTGTACGTGCACGGCCACCTGACGGTGAGCGGCGAGAAGATGAGCAAGAGCCGCGGCACGGGCATCGACCCGCTGAAGTACCTGTCGATCGGGCTCGACCCCGAATGGCTGCGCTACTACATCGCGGCCAAGCTCAACGGCCGCAACGAGGACATCGACTTCAACCCCGAGGATTTCGTCGCGCGCGTCAACAGCGACCTCGTGGGCAAGTACATCAACATCGCGAGCCGCGCGGCCGGCTTCATCGGCAAGCGCTTCGGCGGCCAGCTGGGCGAGGTGTCGGCCGACGGCGACGCGCTGCTGTTCGCGCTGCGCGATGCGGCGCCGCAGCTGCATTCGCTGTACGACGGCCGCGACTACGCCCGCGCGCTGCGCGAGGTGATGGCGCTGGCCGACAAGGTGAACGAGTACGTCGACCAGAACAAGCCCTGGGAGCTGGCCAAGAAGGAAGGCGCCGAGGCACGGTTGCACGACGTGTGCACGGTCTGCATCGAAGCCTTCCGCCTGCTCACGCTGTACCTGAAGCCGGTGCTGCCGGCGCTGGCCGTGAACGTCGAAGCCTTCCTGAAGATCTCGCCGCTGGCCTGGGCGGATGCCGCGCAGTCGCTGGCGGCGGGCCACGCCATCGGCGAGTACAAGCACCTGATGCAGCGTGCCGACGCCAAGGTGGTCGACAAGCTGTTCGACGCGCCCGAATCCGCACCGGCCGCTGCCTCCTCGGAAGGCGCACTGCCGGGCGGTGAAGCCATCGCACCCACCATCACCATCGACGACTTCGCCAAGATCGACCTGCGCATCGCGAAGATCGTCGCCTGCGAGAAGGTCGAGGGCTCGACCAAGCTGCTGCGCCTGACGCTCGACGCGGGCGAGGGAAAGACGCGCAACGTGTTCAGCGGCATTGCTTCCGCCTATCAGCCCGAGCAGCTCGTGGGCAAGCTCACCGTGCTGGTCGCCAACCTGGCACCGCGCAAGATGAAGTTCGGCATCAGCGAAGGCATGGTGCTGGCCGCCAGCCACGGCGACGAGAAGGCCCATCCGGGCATCCACGTGCTGGAACCGTGGCCGGGCGCAACGCCGGGCATGCGGGTTCGCTGATCGCAAGGGACATCGCCATGGCCACGCTGCTGCATCGCGCCCTTCTGCTGCTCTCGCTTTCCGCCCTGTTGAGCGGCTGCGCCGTGGTGTCGGTGGCGAGCACCGCGGTGAGCGTGGGCGCCGGCGCGGTGGGCCTCGCCGCCGACGCGGCCATCGGCACCGCGCGCATCACCGGCAAGGCCGTGGGCGCGGCGGCCGATGCGGTGATTCCCGACAGCGAGTAGGCAGCGGCAACTCAGTCAGTCCGCCAGGCCCAGCCGGGCCAGGTGGGGCGGCGTGCGCGGCGCCTTTTCCTTGCGCACGAAGGCTGACCTCAGCCCCGCATGCGGCTCGCGGGCATCGAAGAAATTGCGGCGCATGTGCGTCAGCTCTTCGTCGCGGTACTTCTGCAGCGGCTTCACCGACTCGTCCTGCGCGCGAACCGCCTTCTTCTGCGCGATGCGCTCGGCCAGAACCGGCGAGGCGGCCAGCTGCGCCGCCATGCGGACCACCTCGTCGCCCAGCTCCTCCGGCGCGGCCTGCAGCACGCGCTGCGCCATGCCGAGCTCGACCGCGCGCTTCGCGCTCACCGGCAGCGCCGACTGCGTGAGCCGCTGCGCCTCGCTCTCGCCCACGCGGCGCGGCAGGATGTAGGTCCAGTATTCGGAGCCATGGAGGCCCATCAGCTTGTAGTGCGGGTTGAGCACGGCGCCATCGCGGCACCATACCTCGTCGGCCGCCAGCGCGAGCATCACGCCGCCGGCCGCCGCATTGCCGCCGAGCGCGGACACGGTGAGCCTGTCGGTGGTGGTCAGCACCGCTTCGACCAAATCGTTCATCGCGTGGATGTTGGCCCACGACTCTTCGGCAGGATCGTCGGCCGCCTCGATCACGTTGAGATGGATGCCGTTGGAGAAGAAGTCGCGCAGCCCGCCCAGCACCAGCACCGAGGTCGGCCGGGTCTGCGCGAAGCGGTAGGCCTCCAACAGCCGCCGGCAATGCACGGTGCTCATCGCGCCACCGGCAAACGAGAAATTCAGCATACCGACCGTACCGTGCTCGCTGTAGCGGATTTCGGACCAGGTGCGGCGCGCGGCCGGCAGCTGCAGCTGCAGCGGCGCCGGCACCTCGGGCACTTCCGCAGGCAGCAGGTCTCCGAGCGCCTGCACGGCCGGCAGCTTGAAGCTGGGCAACCGCGAGCCGGGCTCGCGCCAGGGCCGCAGTTGCGCGATCCACACGGCGCCGTCGACGGTGGCGCGGCAGATGGCCCCGGCGCGGGTGGCGATCAGCTCGCCGGGCCTGCCGCGCAGCTCGCCCTCGGGATGGCCGCCGTGCAGATACCACTGCACGCCCAGCAGTTCGTCGAGCACGCCGGGCTGCGAATCGGCCGCGCGCAGCTGGCGCAGCACCACTTCGGTCGGATCGGCCGCCCAGTCGATGCGGCGCTGCGCCTGCTTCATGAAGGGCCGCCAACCGGCGGACAGGGCGGCGGCCTTCTGCTTCCGGGGCTTGTACTTGCCGGAGGCAAAGCGCTCCACCGCGAGCAACACCGCGTCGAGCGCGGCATCGGCGACCTCGCCACGGTAGAAGTCGCTCTTGCCGGCCAGCGGCGGCACCTTCAGCGGCGACCAGGCCCAGACATCGCCCGCGTCCATCTCGGCCACGGCTTCGAGCACGGTGACACCCCAGCTTTGCGCGCCGTCCTGCAGCGTCCAGTCGAGCGACGAGGGGCCCCGGTCGCCCGGCGGCCCGGGATGCACGATCAGGCAGGTGTGGCCGGTCCAGACATCCTCGGGGATCGCGGTGGTCAGCATCGGCGCCACGATGAGCTGCGGCGAATGATCCCGCACGGCTTCGCGCAAGGCATCGTCATTGCCGAGGGCCAGCGCCACTCCCACGGTATGGCCACGATCCTGGAGTTCGGCAAGAACCCGTTGCGTCAGGCTGTTGAACGCGCTTGCGACAAGCAGGATGTGCATCGAGGGCCTCGGTAATGTCGGCGACGAAATGTCAATGAATGTCAAAAATGTATCTGCATCTTTCTCATTGGATAAGTTGATCGAAAGTTCGCATGGGGACAGCAGTCCACAATGGGCATCCCATGCAATCCCCGCTGAACCTCACCCGTTTCCGCCCCCGCCTGATGGACTCGCTCGCGGGGTACAACCGCGAGCGCTTCTTCAAGGACCTGGGCGCGGGCGCCACGGTCGGCATCGTGGCGCTGCCGCTGGCCATGGCCTTCGCCATCGCCTCGGGGCTGAAGCCCGAAGCCGGCATCTGGACGGCGATCATCGCGGGCTTCCTGATCTCGCTGCTGGGCGGCTCGGCGGTGCAGATCGGCGGGCCGGCGGGGGCGTTCATCGTGATCGTCTACGGCATCGTCGAGCGCTACGGCGTGGCGAACCTGCTGATCTCGACCGCCTGCGCAGGCGTGCTGTTGTTCATGGCGGGGCTGTTCGGGCTCGGGCGGCTGGTGCGCTTCGTGCCGCTGTCGATCGTGGTGGGCTTCACCAACGGCATCGCGGTGCTGATCCTGCTGTCGCAGCTGAAGGACCTGCTCGGGCTGACAGTGGCGAAGATGCCGGCCGACGTGTTCTCCCAGCTGCACGCGATGGCGCTGCAGATCGGCACCTTCAATCCCTATGCCTTCGCGCTCGGCATCGCCTGCGTGGCCGGGCTGGCGCTGTGGCCGCTGCTGCTGAGCGGCGACTCGAAGGTGGGCACCGCGGTACTGCGCGTCGCGGGCCGGGTGGCGCGCACGCGCGCCGTGCAGGTGGGTGCACGCATGCCAGGGCCCATCGTGGCGCTGGTCACGCTGACGCTGGTGTCATGGGGCTTCGCGCTGCCGGTGGAAACCATCGGCACGCGCTTCGGCGGGATTCCCGAAGGCGTGCCGGGCTTCGCATTGCCCGACTTCTCGTGGGAAACGGTGAAGCAGCTCGTCACGCCTACGCTCACCATCGCGCTGCTCGGCGCCATCGAGTCGCTGCTGTGCGCACGCGTGTCGGACCAGCTCAGCGGCCAGCCGCGCCACGACCCCAACCAGGAGCTGATGGCGCAGGGCATCGCGAACGTCGTCACGCCCTTCTTCGGCGGCATGCCGGCCACCGGCACCATCGCGCGCACCGTGACGAACATCCGCTCGGGCGGCACCTCGCCGATCGCGGGCATCGTGCATGCGATCACGCTGCTCGTCGTGGTGCTGCTGGCCGCGCCGCTGGCGCGCCACGTGCCGCTCGCGGTGCTGGCAGGCATCCTGGTGTTCGTGGGACTGAACATGGGCGAATGGCGTGAGTTCACGCCCACCCAGCTGCGGCATTTCAGCCGGCACTACCGGCTGCTGATGCTCGGCACCTTCTTCCTCACCGTGGTGTTCGACCTGACGGTGGCGGTGCAGGCAGGCATCGTGCTGGCCTGCGCGCTCTTCATCCGGCGCATGAGCGGGCTGTTCGGCGTCGAGCTGGTGACGCTGCAGCCGCCGGTGATCACCTACCGCCTCTACGGCGCGATGTTCTTCGGTGCAGCCGCGAAGCTCGACGAGGCGGTGAACGCCGCCGAGCGCGCGCCGCGTGGCATGACGCTGGTGCTGGACGCCACGCACCTGATCTACATCGATGCCACGGGCGTCGATGCGCTGCGGCAGCTGCACCGTGCGGTGCTGGCGCGCGACGGACAGTTGCGCATCGAGTCGCTGCAGCCGCAGCCGCTCGAGGTGCTGGAGCGCTCGGGTTTCGCCGAGGAACTGACGACCAGCCGGCCCGGCGCGGGCCACGGCGCCTGAACGCTATGGCGCCTCGGTGCCGCGGTCGGGCGAGGAGCCGCTGCGCACCACGCGCTGGTCGTCGTTCAGCGTGGCAGTGAAGACCATGGCCGAGTTCGGCGGCTGCACCCAGCGCCATTCCCATTCGGTCTCGCGCTTGAGCGCATAGGGCGTGACCTTGGCGGGCTTGCCGAGCAGCTTGCGCAGGTCTTCCATCATCATCCCGGGCTGCACCTTGGCGAAGTTCTGTGGCGTGAGCACCTGGCGCAGCGCGCTCATCTTGCCGTCGGCGCCGATGGTGATCATGTAGTTCTTCTGGCCCTGCGGCTGGCGGTTGTACTCGAGGACGCGGCCGTTCGGCGCGTCCCAGATGTTCTCGGGCTCGCCGAACCGGGCCCGCACGTCGGCCTCGGTGGAGACGCCCTCTTCGAGCTCGCTGATGCTCTTCGGGTCGCATGCCGCGAGCCCGATGACCGCCGCCAGAAACCCTGTTGCCATGCCGATCCGCCACCCTTGCCGTTGCTTCATGCCGTCCCCGGTAAAATTCGCGCCATAAAGGTCCAGTCTATGTCCATCTTCCGCCGCCCCCACTACACCTCCGAGATCACGAACTTCATCGAGGAGATGAAGGAAAAGAAGCCGACGCTGGAGGCCGAACAGCGCGCCGGCCGCGCCCTTCTCTGGGACAAGCACCTCGACCGCGGCCTGCTCGAGGAGTACAGCGAAGCCCGCGTGCCGATGCAGCCCTACGTCTACCAGACGCAATCCAAGTAATCTTCTTGATGCCGAATTGGCAGCAAATGCCCGTCCGCATTGCGTCGGTCGCTATTAAAACAATAGTGACCAGCCGATGAGCGAAGACGAGGACAACGGCACGCTGGTGGTCGCCATGCCCGACGTGGTCGACCAGGTCGCGCTCGCGAGGCTCTATGGCGAGCCGCTGTTCGCGATGCCGAAGGACCTGTACATCCCGCCCGAGGCGTTGCAGGTGTTCCTGGAGGCCTTCGAAGGCCCGCTGGACTTGCTGCTCTACCTGATCCGCAAGCAGAACTTCAACATCCTCGACATCCCGATGGCGGGGCTCACGCGCCAGTACCTGAGCTACGTCGACGAGATCCGCCAGACGAACCTCGAACTCGCGGCCGAGTATCTGCTGATGGCCGCGATGCTGATCGAGATCAAGTCGCGCATGCTGCTGCCGCCCAAGAAGGTGGCCGACGGCGAGGAGGCCGAAGACCCGCGCGCCGAACTCGTGCGCCGCCTGCTCGAGTACGAACAGACCAAGCTGCAGGCCGCCGCCATCAGCGCCATGCCGACCTACGGCCGCGACTTCTGGAAGGCACAGGTCTACATCGAACAATCGCTGAAGCCGCGCTTCCCCGACGTGGACGTGGTCGAGCTGCGCGACGCCTGGGCCGACATCATGAAGCGCGCCAAGCTCGTGCAGCACCACAAGATCTCGCGCGAGGAGCTCAACGTGCGCGAGCACATGAGCATCGTGCTGCGCCACCTGCAGGGGCAGCGCTTCGTGGAGTTCGAGAAGCTGTTCGACGTGTCGCGCGGCACGCCGGTGCTGATCGTCACCTTCATCGCGATGCTCGAGCTCGCGAAGGAGACGCTGATCGACATCACGCAGGCGGAAGCCTTCGCCCCCATCTACGTCAGATTGGCCTATTCGCCAGCCTGACCCAACCGGTCCCTATACCAGTGACCCCAGTGACTTCCGCCGTGCGCGATTTCGACGTCCTCATCGTCGGCAGCGGCCTCGCCGGCCTCTCGGCCGCGCTGCACCTGGCCCCCACGCATCGCGTGGCCGTGCTGACCAAGCGCGCGCTGAACGACGGCTCCAGCGCCTGGGCGCAGGGCGGCATCGCGGCCGTGCTGGCGGCCGGCGACAGCTTCGACGCGCACATCGAAGACACGCTGGTGGCCGGCGCCGGCCTGTGCGATCCCGGGGCCACGCGCTTCGTGGTCGAGCATGCGCCCGAGGCCATCGGCTGGCTGCGCGAACTCGGCGTGCCGTTCTCGGAAGAAGGCGGCGACCTGCACCTGACGCGCGAAGGCGGCCACAGCCAGCGCCGCATCGTGCACGTGACCGACGCCACCGGCGCGGCCGTGCAGCAGGTGCTGATCGAGCGCGTGCGCCGTACGCCCAACATCACGCTGTTCGAGCACCACACGCTGGTCGACCTCGTCACCGGCACCAAGCTCGGCCTGGACGATCCGTCGTGCCAGGGGCTGTACGCGCTGGACGACGAAACCGACGAGGTGCTGGCCTTCCGCGCGCCGCACACCATCCTGGCCACGGGCGGCGCGGGCAAGGTGTACCTGTACACCACCAACCCCGACACCGCCACCGGCGACGGCATTGCCGCCGCGTGGCGCGCGGGCTGCCGGGTGTCGAACATGGAGTTCATCCAGTTCCACCCGACCTGCCTGTACCACCCGCACGCCAAGTCCTTCCTGATAAGCGAGGCGGTGCGCGGCGAAGGCGGGCTGCTCAAGCTGCCCGATGGCACGCGCTTCATGCCGAAGCACAATGAGCGCGCCGAACTCGCGCCGCGCGACGTGGTGGCCCGCGCCATCGACTTCGAGATGAAGAAGCACGGCCTGGACTGCGTTTACCTCGACATCTCGCACCAGCCAGCCGCCTTCCTCAAGGAACACTTCCCCAACATCCTGGCGCGCTGCCTGGAGCTGGGCATCGACATCACGCGCGAGCCCATCCCCGTGGTGCCGGCTGCGCACTACACCTGCGGCGGCGTGCTCAGCGACCTGAGCGGGCGCACCGACATCCCGGGTCTCTACGCCATCGGCGAGACCGCCTGCACCGGCCTGCACGGCGCCAACCGCCTCGCGAGCAACTCGCTGGTCGAGTGCATGGTGTTCGCGCGCGCGGCGGCCGGCGCCATTGCCGCGGCTCCGGCGCGCGAACGAGCCGAGCTGCCCGCCTGGGACGAGAGCCGCGTCACCGATGCCGACGAAGCCGTGGTCATCTCGCACAACTGGGACGAGCTGCGCCGCTTCATGTGGGACTACGTCGGCATCGTGCGCACCAACAAACGCCTGGAGCGCGCGAGCCACCGCATCGCGCTGCTGCAGGCCGAGATCCGGGAGTTCTACGCGAACTTCCACGTCACGCGCGACCTGCTCGAACTGCGCAACCTGGTGCAGGTGGCCGAGCTGATCGTGTGCTCCGCGCAGGCCCGCCACGAGAGCCGGGGCCTGCATTTCAGCCGCGACTATCCTTCGCTCGCCGAGCCCACCGCGCCCACGGTGCTGGTGCCGCCGGCCGACTGACCGACCCACCGCTTCGTTGTCTTCTTCACTCAAGGATGCCCGGCCACCGACGCCCGCAGGGAGAAACCCAACCATGTCGAACACCACCCCCCCCGCACCCGAGACACCACCGTCCTCG
Organism: Variovorax sp. 10L421; assembly: GCF_056395365.1. Classification (NCBI taxonomy): domain Bacteria; kingdom Pseudomonadati; phylum Pseudomonadota; class Betaproteobacteria; order Burkholderiales; family Comamonadaceae; genus Variovorax; species Variovorax sp. 10L421. The sequence goes on along the minus strand of NZ_JBFTJJ010000007.1, from coordinate 95,468 downwards.
CCCTACGGCACGCTGCCACCAGCCTCCCCGCTCGCCTCGCGCAAGCCCGTGAGCCTGCCGCGCCTGGCCGACATGCATGCGCGCGGCGAGAAGATCGCGATGCTCACTGCCTATGACGCCACCTTCGCAGCGATGGCCGATGCAGCGGGCATCGACTGCCTGCTGGTCGGCGATTCGCTCGGCATGGTCTGCCAGGGCCTGAGCAGCACCGTGGGCGTGAGCCTGGACACCATGCGCTATCACACCGACAGCGTCTCGCGCGGCCTGCGCCGCGTGCAGGGCACGGCCTGGCTGATCGCCGACCTGCCCTTCGGCAGCTACCAGGAGTCGCGCGAACAGGCGCTGCGCAGCGCCACGGTGCTGATGCAGGCCGGCGCGCACATGGTCAAGCTGGAAGGCGGCGGCTGGACGACCGAGACTGTGCGCTTCCTGGTCGAGCGCGGCATCCCGGTGTGCGCGCACCTCGGCCTGACGCCGCAGACGGTGCATGCGCTGGGTGGCTACCGCGTGCAGGGCAAGGGCGACGCCGCCGGCGCGCTGCTGAAGCAGCAGGCCCATGCGCTGCAGGACGCGGGCGCCGCGATGCTGGTGCTGGAGATGGTGCCGGCCGCGCTGGCCGCCGAACTCACGGCCGGGCTGCAGCACTGCGCCACCATCGGCATCGGCGCCGGCAAGGCCACCGCCGGCCAGGTGCTGGTGTTGCACGACATGCTGGGCATCAACCTCGGCAAGATGCCGAAGTTCGTGCGCAACTTCATGGCCGATGCGCCGGGCGTGCTGCCCGCGCTCAAGGCCTATGTGCAGGCCGTCAAGGACGGCAGCTTCCCCGACGACCGACTCCACGCCTGGTAAGGAACCATCATGTACATCGCACACACCATCGCCGAACTGCGCGACCACCTCGCCGCCTTCAAGCGCCCCGCCTTCGTCCCCACCATGGGCAACCTGCACGACGGCCACCTGGCCCTGGTGAAGCAGGCGAAACCGCTGGGCGACGTGACGGTAGCGAGCATCTTCGTGAACCGCCTGCAGTTCCTGCCGCACGAAGACTTCGACACCTACCCGCGCACCTGGGACAGCGACTGCGAGAAGCTGCGCGCCGCCGGCTGCGACGTGCTGTTCGCGCCCGACGAAAAGGCGCTCTACCCCGAACCACAGACCTGCAAGGTGCACCCCGACCCCGCCCTGGCCGACATCCTCGAAGGGCACTTTCGCCCCGGCTTCTTCATCGGCGTGTGCACGGTGGTGATGAAGCTCTTTCAGTGCGTGCAGCCGCGCGTGGCGGTGTTCGGCAAGAAGGACTACCAGCAGCTGATGATGATCCGCCACATGGTGCGGCAGTTCGCGCTGCCCATCGAGATCGTGGGCGGCGAGACCTTCCGCGCAGATGACGGGCTCGCACTGTCGTCGCGCAACGGCTACCTGAGCATGGACGAGCGCGCGGAAGCGGTTCAGCTGTCGAAGGCGCTGAAGGCCATGGCCGAGGCGGTGCGATCAGGCGAACGCGACCTTGCCGCGATCGAAGCGCGGGCCATGCAAACGCTCACGCAGCGCGGCTGGCAGCCGGACTACCTGGTGCTGCGGCGCCGCGCCGACCTGCAGGCACCTGCCGTCGGCGAACCGCTCGTGGCGCTGGCCGCCGCGCGCCTGGGCACCACGCGGCTGATCGACAACCTGGAGATCGAAGCTCCCTCCGCCTTATGACTTACAGCGTCAAGGAAATCTTCTACACCCTGCAGGGCGAAGGCGGCCAGGCCGGCATGCCGGCCGTGTTCTGCCGCTTTGCGGGCTGCAATCTCTGGACCGGCCGCGAGGAAGATCGAGCCTCGGCCATCTGCAGTTTCTGCGACACCGACTTCGTGGGCACCGACGGCACGCTGGGCGGCAAGTTCAAGAATGCCGGGCAGCTCGCCGACACCATCGCCGCGCAATGGCCGGCAAACGACGCCGAGCATCGCCTCGTGGTGCTGACCGGCGGCGAGCCGCTGCTGCAGGTCGATACGGCGCTGGTCGACGCGCTGCACGCGCGGCGCTTCCGCATCGCAGTCGAGAGCAACGGCACGGTCGAGGCGCCCGAGGGCATCGACTGGCTGTGCATCAGCCCCAAGGCCGGCGCGCCGTGGGTGCAGCAGCGCGGCCAGGAGCTGAAGCTGGTATGGCCGCAGACCGACTTCGACCTAGACACGATGGCGCGCACGGGCGAGTTCACGCACCGTTTCCTGCAGCCGATGGACGGGCCCGACCGGATCGCGAACACCGAGCTTTGCATTGCCGAATGCATGAAGCAGCCCGTGTGGCGGCTCAGCGTTCAGACGCACAAGATCACTGGCATCCGCTGAGACTGCGGCACTTTTTCCCTTTCAGAGTTTCTTTTTTCTTGACGATGCGCTTCACCATCAGCCAACGCTTTTTCTTCGACGCCGCCCACACGCTGAAGCGCGAGATCGAAATCGAAGGCAGCCGCCGTATCCACGGCCACACGTACCACGCGGAGGTCTGGCTCGCGGGCGAACGCGATCCGGTGACGGGGATGGTGATCGACCTGGGGTTGCTGCGCCGGCGGCTGGAAGAGGTGCGCGAGCTGCTGGACCATCACCTGCTGGACGACGTGCCGGGGCTGCATCCGCCGACGCTGGAGAACCTGTGCGTGTTCATCGCGGATGCGCTGCCGGACTTGCGGCCATCGCTGGCCCGCGTGCGTGTGTGGCGTGAGGCGCTGGGCGACAGCTGCACGGTGGACTTCTAGGTTTTTCTCCCTCCCCCGCTGGGGGAGGGCGGGGGTGGGGGCAAGCGGCATACCCAGGAAGCGCTCTGCTGCCCCCATCCCACCTTCCCCCAGAGGGGGAAGGAGCAAGACGGGATCAGGCAGCGCCGATGCCGGCAACCAAGCTGCCCGGCGCCTGCCCGTTCTTCAGCCCGGCCGTAAACGCCAGCATGCGGTCGATCGGCACACGCGCCCGCAGCCCCAGTGCCGGATCGACGTGGATCTCGCCCGCACCCGTCTCCAGCGCATTCGCCAGCTCCACCAACCCATTCATCGCCATCCACGGGCAATGCGCGCAACTCTTGCAGGTGCCGCCGTTGCCGGCGGTTGGCGCCTCGATGAAGGTCTTGCCGGGGTTCAGCGTGCGCAGTTTGTGCAGCATGCCGGTGTCCGTGGCGACGATGAATTCGCTGGCGTCCATGCGCTGCGCGGCATTCAGGATGGCCGAGGTGGAACCCACCGCATCCGCCAGCGCGATCACGTCCGACGGCGATTCCGGGTGCACCAGCACCTTCGCCTTCGGGTGCTCCTTCATGAGCAGTTCGAGCTCCAGCGCCTTGAATTCGTCATGCACGATGCAGGCGCCGTTCCAGCTGACCATGTCCGCACCGGTCTGGCGCTGGATGTAGTCGCCCAGGTGGCGGTCGGGGCCCCAGAGGATCTTCTGGCCCGCCGCGCGCAGGGCACCCACCACGTCGAGCGCGCAGCTCGACGTGACGAGCCAGTCGGCGCGCGCCTTCACGGCGGCGCTGGTGTTGGCGTAGACGACCACGGTGCGGTCGGGGTGCTGGTCGCAGAAGGCACTGAATTCGTCGACCGGGCAGCCCAGGTCGAGCGAGCAGTTCGCGTCGAGGTCGGGCATCAGCACGCGCTTTTCGGGCGACAGGATCTTCGAGGTCTCGCCCATGAAGCGCACGCCCGACACCACCAGCGTCTGCGCGGCATGGTCGCGGCCGAAGCGCGCCATCTCGAGCGAATCGCTCACGATGCCGCCGGTTTCCTCGGCCAGGTCCTGCAGGTCGGGGTGCACATAGAAGTGCGACACCATCACGGCATTGCGCTCACGCAGCAGGCGGCGGATGCGCTCCTTCAGCGCGGTGCGTTCATCGGGCGAAGGCTCGGGGGGCACGCGGGCCCAGGCGTGGCGCGTGTCGCAGGCTGAACCTTTCAGCGCGGGCTGTTCGTAGTCGATGTCGATGACCGGAGACGACATGGGCGGATCAGCCTTCCTGGAAACGCATCGAATAGTCGATGGCTTTGACATCCTTGGTCAACGCGCCCACCGAGATCCGGTCGACACCGGTTTCGGCCAGGACGCGCAGGCCGTCCAGCGTGACGCCGCCGGATATTTCCAGCACGGCCTTGCGGCTTTCGCCGGCTTCGTCATTGATGCGCACGGCCTCGCGCAGCGTGGGCAAATCCATGTTGTCGAGCAGCACCATGCGCGCGCCGGCGTCCAGCGCCTCGCGCAGCTGGGCCAGCGTTTCGACCTCGACTTCGACGAAGGCGGCCCGCGCAGCCACCGGCGCCACGGCGCGCAGGGCGGCCGCGACGCCGCCGGCCGCGGCGATGTGGTTTTCCTTGATGAGCACCGCGTCGTACAGGCCAATGCGGTGATTCAGGCCACCACCGGTGCGAACAGCGTATTTCTGAGCGAGGCGCAGGCCCGGAATCGTCTTGCGGGTGTCGACGATGCGGGCACGCGTGCCTCGCACGGCGTCGGCATACAGGGCGGTCTTGGTGGCGACCGCGCTCAGCAATTGCAGGAAGTTGAGCGCGGTGCGCTCGGCCGTCAGCAGTGCACGGGCAGCGCCTTCGATCTCGAGCACGGTCTGGTCGGCCGCGCAACGCTCGCCTTCAGCGCAGAGCCAGTGGATGCGCACACCGGGGTCGAGCTGCCGCAGCGTGGCCTCGACCCAGGGCGCGCCGCACACGACGGCGGATTCGCGTGCCAGCACGCAAGCGCGGGCGGTGCGGACGGGATCGACCAGCGACGCGGTGAGGTCGCCGTCGGCAACGTCTTCCTGCAATGCGCGGGTGGCATCGGTCAGGGCCAGCGCGGCCACGGCCGGCGCTGAAAAATCGAAGCGAAGGCTCATGGCTCTTTGTCTCTGCGTTTTTTCTTCAGGAGGATTGACGAGGGGAAGCCGCAGCGCCCGGCTGGACCGATTCCGGCACCGGGTCGCGGCCCGTCAGGGCGGCCACGGCGTCCTGCGGGCTCACTCGGCCGTCGAGCAGGGCGACCACGCCCTCGGCGATCGGCATCTCGACACCAAGGCCGCGCGCGCGCTGCACCACGGTGCGGGCGCAATACACGCCTTCGGCGACGTGGCCGAGCGAATCGACGGCCTGCGCCAGCGTTCGGCCCTGGGCCAGCAGCAGGCCGACCTTGCGGTTGCGCGACAGGTCGCCGGTGGAGGTCAGCACGAGGTCTCCCAGGCCCGAAAGGCCCATGAAAGTCTCGGCGCGGGCGCCCAGCGCGAGGCCGAAGCGGGTCATTTCGGCGAGGCCGCGGGTGATGAGTGCCGCCCGGGCGTTGAGCCCCAGCGCAAGGCCGTCGCACAGCCCGGTGGCGATGGCCAGCACGTTCTTGACCGCGCCGCCCACTTCCACGCCCACGATGTCTTCGTTGGCGTACACGCGCAGCGCGGGTCCGTGGAAGGCATCGACCAGCGTGTCGCGAACCGCGGCATGCGGGCTGGCGGCCACCAGCGCGGTCGGCCGCCCTTCGGCGACCTCCTGCGCAAAGCTGGGGCCGCTGAGCACGCCCGCTCTCAAATCAGGAGCAACCTGCGCCCATATTTCGTGGGCCAGCAGGCCAAAGGATTCGGGAGAACTGTCGAGTGCGGGCTCGACGCCCTTGCACAGCCACGCCACCGCCGCGGTGGTGCCGCGCAGTGCGACGAGCTGCTCGCGCAGGGCGGCCATGGGCGTGGCCACGATGACGAGGTCGGCGCCGGCCTGCGCCTGGGCGATGTCGCCGGCGCGCACGGCGAGCGAGGCCGGCAAAGCCAGCCCGGGCAGGTAACGGGTGTTTTCGCGCGCGGCCGACATGGCGTCGGCCTGAGCGGCATCGCGCGCCCAGAGCGTGACCTCGTGGCGAGCCGCCGCGTTGACGGCGACTGCCGTGCCCCAGGCACCGGCGCCATGAACGCAGATCTTCATCGGCGTTGGCGGCGTCTGTGCCGGTTTACTGCGCGAGGGTCGGCGCGGCTTGGCCGGCGGCCTGCGCCTGCTGCTGTTCGTACATCGCCTGGAAGTTGATCTCGGCGAGATGCACTGGCGGGAAGCCGCCGCGCTGGATCACGTCGGCGACGTTGCCGCGCAGGTACGGGTAGACGATCTGCGGGCATGCGATGCCCAGAATCGCGCCCATCTGGTCTTCCGGCAGGTTGCGGATCTCGAAGATGCCGGCCTGCTTGGCCTCGACCAGGAACACGGTCTTGTCGCCGATCTTGGTCTGCACGGTGGCCGAAACGGTGATCTCGAAGATGCCGTCGGTCACCGGCTGGGCGTCCACGCCGAGCTGGATATCGACCGTGGGCTGTTCCTGTTCCAGCAGGATCGCGGGCGAATTGGGTTGCTCAAGCGACAGGTCCTTGAGGTAGACGCGCTGGATCTGGAACACGGGATCTTGGGCTTGCTGGTCGGCCATGGCTGAACTTTCGAGGATCAAAACAATGCCCGCCGGGGAAAGGTTCCCGCAGCGGGCTGCAGATGAATGGACTCAAGATTATCGCCCCACGACGAGGCTCATCCGTGAAACACCGCGGAACCGGCTTTGCCGGGCCGCTGGTGTTGCCCCCGGTAGGGGGTTGGAGAAGCGACACGAAGTGCGCGAAGCCTGGGGGAGAGCCTATTTACGCACCCTGCAGCAGGGGCACGAGGCCGCCGCGGCCGTCGAGAGCCATCAGGTCGTCGCAGCCGCCCACGTGCGTCTCGCCGATGAAGATCTGCGGCACCGTGCGGCGCTGGGTGATCTCCATCATGGTGTTGCGGGCCTGCGGGTCGGTGTCGATGCGGATCTCCTCGATCTGCTCGACCCCCTTGGACTTCAGGATCTGCTTCGCACGAATGCAGTAAGGGCAGACGGCGGTGGTGTACATCTTGACGGCTTGCATGCTCTCTACCTTGGGAAGACTCAGGCTTTTTCAACCGGCAGGTTAGCGTCTTTCCAGGCTTTGAGTCCGCCGGCCACGGCTTGGGCCTGCTCGTAGCCCAGCTTCCTGGCCATGGCCACGGCACGCTGGGCGCGGGTGCCGGTGGCGCATACCAGCAGCAGCGGCACGGTCTTGTTCTTGACCGCGCCCGTCAGCTTTTCCTCGAGCTGGTTCAGGGGCACGTTCTTGGCGCCGATCATGTGGCCGGTGGCGAATTCTTCCGGCTCGCGCACGTCGACCAGCACCGCGCGCTCGCGGTTGATGAGCTGCACGGCGCCCTGGGCCGTGAGCGTTCCGCCGCCCGCACCCCGTACCAGCGGCCAGGCCAGCATGGCGCCGGAGCTGAGCGCGATCAGGATCAGCATCCAGTTCGCGGTGACGAATTCGATCAATTTCACGGGGGTTCCTTGAATGGCAAACCGGGGATTTTAGAATGCGAGGTTTCGCAAGCGCAGCCAAAGGCCTCCCACATGCACAAACTGGTATTGATCCGTCACGGCGAATCGACCTGGAATCTCGAAAACCGCTTCACCGGATGGACCGACGTCGACCTCACGGAAACCGGCGTCGAGCAGGCCAAGCAGGCCGGCCGGCTGCTCAAGGCAGAAGGTTACGACTTCGACGTCGCCTACACCAGCGTCCTGAAGCGCGCCACCCGCACCCTGTGGCACACGCTCGACGAGCTCGACCGCACATGGCTGCCGGTGGTCCATTCCTGGCGCCTGAACGAGCGCCACTATGGCGGCCTGCAGGGCCTGAACAAGGCCGAAACCGCCAAGAAGTACGGCGACGAGCAGGTGCTGGTCTGGCGCCGCAGCTACAACACCCCGCCCCCGCCGCTGGAAGCCGACGACCCGCGCAGCGAGCGCAGCGACGTGCGCTATGCCAAGCTGTCGCCCGAGCAGATCCCGCTGACCGAGTGCCTGAAGGACACGGTGGCGCGCGTGCTGCCGTTCTGGAACGAATCGATGGCGCCAGCCATCCGCACGGGGCGCCGCCTGGTCGTCGCGGCCCACGGCAACTCGATCCGGGCGCTGGTGAAATACCTCGACGGCATCTCCGACGACGCCATCGTCGGCCTGAACATCCCGAACGGCATCCCGCTGGTCTACGAGCTCGACGACGACCTCAAGCCCATGCGCCACTACTACCTGGGCGATGCCGCGGCCGCCGAAAAGGCCGCCGCCGCGGTGGCCTCGCAAGGTAAAGGCTGAAGAAACCCTTTTCTGCCGGGCCCTACGTGGAACCCCGGCAGGCAATTTGCTTCCAAGCTGTGTATATTGGTTTGACAGCCGCCGACAAGGACAACCACTCATGATGGGCCAGAAACTGAAGATCACCGGCTGGGTCGCCGCCGGCGCCGTTGCCGGCGTCCTGACCACCGTCTCGTTGCAGACCGTCGCACGCGGATCGCTTGCGCCGCTACCGCTCGAGGAATTGCAGCAGCTCGCTGCCGTCTTCGGCATGGTCAAGAGCGACTACGTCGAGCCGGTCGACGAGAAAAAGCTCATCTCCGACGCCATTTCGGGCATGGTCGCGGGCCTCGACCCGCATTCCCAGTACTTCGACAAGAAGTCCTTCAAGGAATTCCGCGAGGGCACCACCGGCCGCTTCGTCGGCGTGGGCATCGAGATTTCGCAGGAAGACGGCCTGATCAAGGTCGTCTCGCCCATCGAAGGCTCCCCGGCCTTCCGCGCCGGACTGAAGCCCAACGACCTGATCACCAAGATCGACGACACCGCCGTGCGCGGCCTGTCGCTGAACGAGGCGGTCAAGCGCATGCGCGGCGAAGCCAACACCAAGGTGCTGCTGACCATCTTCCGCAAGGACGAGAGCCGCACCTTCCCGGTCACGATCACGCGCGAGGAAATCCGCACGCAATCGGTCCGCGGCAAGATCATGGAGCCCGGCTACGGCTGGATCCGCCTGTCGCAGTTCCAGGAACGCACCGTCGACGACTTCGTGAAGAAGATCGACGAGATGTACAAGGAAGATCCGAACCTCAAGGGCCTGGTGCTCGACCTGCGCAACGACCCGGGCGGCTTGCTCGACGCGGCGGTGGCGGTGTCGTCGGCCTTCCTGCCCGAGAACGTCACGGTGGTCACCACCGACGGCCAGCTGGCCGAAAGCAAGTCCGTCTACAAGGCTGCGCCGGAGTTCTACCAGCGCCGCTCCGGAAGCGACCCGCTGCGCAGCCTGCCGGCCGCGCTGAAGAACGTGCCGCTGGTGGTACTGGTGAACGAAGGCTCGGCCTCGGCCAGCGAAATCGTGGCCGGCGCGCTGCAGGACCATAAGCGCGCAACCGTCATGGGCAGCCAGACCTTCGGAAAGGGCTCGGTTCAGACGGTGCGCCCGCTCGGCCCCGATACCGGCCTGAAGATCACCACGGCGCGCTACTACACGCCCAGCGGCACCTCGATCCAGGCCAAGGGCATCGTGCCCAACGTGCTGATCGACGAAAGCGCCGAAGGCAGCCCGTTTGCCGCCCTGCGCATGCGCGAAGCCGACCTCGAGAAGCACCTGGCCAGCGGCCAGGGCCCCGAAGTCAAGGACCCGGAACGCGAAAAGGCCCGCGACGAAGCCCGCAAGCGCCTCGAGGAAGAAGCCAAGAAGCCGCCGCAGGACCGCAAGGTGCCCGAATTCGGCACCGACAAGGACTTCCCGCTGGTGCAGGCGCTCAACCGCCTGAAGGGCCAGCCGGTGCTCGTGAGCAAGACACAGGTCATCATCGACAACAAAGAAGAAAAGAAAGAAAACTGAGCCGGGCGGCGCATGGAAGATAGCGATCTGCTGCGCTACTCGCGCCACATCCTTCTGGAGGAGTTCGGCATCGACGGGCAAACGCGCGTCAGTGCCGGGCGAGTTCTTGTCATAGGTGCCGGCGGGCTGGGCTCGCCGGTTGCCCTGTACCTTGCGGCAGCAGGCGTCGGCCACATCGCGCTGGTCGACGACGACGAAGTCGATCTCACCAATCTCCAGCGCCAGATTGCCCACACCCACGCGCGGGTGGGCCTCGCCAAGGTCGAATCGGCCGCGCGGGCCATGCGCGACATCAACCCCGACATCGCCATCGAAACCCACGCCCTGCGCGCCGACGAGGCGCTGCTGTCGCGCCTGGTGGCCGAGGCTGACGTGGTCGTGGACTGCTGCGACAACTTTGCCACGCGGCATGCCGTCAACCGCGCCTGCGTGGCCCATGGCAGGCCGCTGGTGGCCGGTGCGGCGATCCGCTTCGACGGGCAGTTGAGCGTCTACGACACCCGTGACGCCGCCTCGCCCTGCTACGCCTGCCTGTTCCCGCCCGATGCGGCCTTCGAGGAAACGCGCTGCGCCGTCCTGGGTGTGTTCGGTCCCGTGGTTGGGACCATCGGCACGCTGCAGGCCAGCGAAGCGCTAAAGCTGCTGGCCGGCATCGGGCCGTCGCTGGCGGGCAGGCTGCTGATGTTCGACGGACGCAGCACATCTTTCGACACGCTGCGCGTGGCGCGCGACCCGCACTGCAGCGTCTGCGCGCAGCGCCCCGCCCTGCCCGTCCACGGCGTCGTTTAAGGCTGCTTTGCGCCCTTCGCGCGGGCTGCCCCCTTGGCGGGCGCCCCAGCCGCGGGGGTGTTTGCCTGAGCCAGCACACTCTTGCAATCGGAATCCGCACCCGGCCCGGTTTCGACGGTCGCGGCCAGTGCCAGCAGCGGATTGACGGCGCCCAGCGCCAGTGCGGCCAGGCCGCGTCCCGCCAGCGGCCCCGCCTGCAGGCCGCCCTTCGGCGCTCCAAAGGTGCCATTCAATACCAGCGGCGTGCGGATCGACAGGATGTTCTTGCTCTTGGGCTCCGGGTGGATCACGAAGTCGAGCCCCTCGGTTGCCAGGTTGGCCTGGCCGGTGGCGATGAACACGGCGTTGGTCGTGTCCACCATCATCGTGCGCCCCGTCATCAGCCCCTTGTTTACGTCGAAGGCCAACGCCGCGCAGCGCAGCTCGACGTTGCGGTCGCCGCGCAGCACGAACTTGATGATGTCGCCGCCCACCAGCGTCGCGAACACCGGCAGCAGGTTGCCGAACTGGCCACGCCCCGACATGACCGCCACGTCGCCCGACACGCCCCCGAGCCAGTTGGCCACGGTAGTGCCGGAGCCCGACAGGTTGATGCGCCCGTCCAGCCGCCCCACACTGTTGCCCGTCGTTTCGAGCTTGGGAAAGAGGCGGGCCAGCTGCATCGCCCGTACGTCGAGCGAGGCGCGGATATCCGCCGGGTTCTTCGAGGCATCGATGCGGATTGCGCCGGCGAACCTGCCGCCAGCCATGCCGAGGTCGAGCGGATCTAGCGTGAGCACGCCGTTGGCCAGCTTGACCTGAACGCTGCCGCGCTCGAGTGGAATGTCGCGCACGTTGCGGATGCGGTCGGCCGTGTACTTCACGTCGGCGTTCATTGCGCGCACGCGCTCGAAGTCAAGCGGGGTCGCGGGGAGCACCTTGCCGCCCGGGCGCCTGACCTGCGTGATGGTCGGGGGCGGGGCTACGCCTTCTACGGCGTTGGCAGTGCGTGCCGTGGGCTGCAGGCCGATCAACGGGCCGAGGTCGTCCATGTCCATCACGCGCGAACGCAGGTCGCCCGCCAGGTACGGCAACTGGCCGGCCTGGTCGAAGCGCATGTCGCCGGCGATGTCGGACAGTCCCAGCCTGCCGTTGAGGCCGGTGGCCTGCCACAGCTTGCCGCGCTTGCCCAGCTTGCCGCTCAGGACATAGGGCGAAGTCTGTGGCAGCGCGATGCCGAGCAGCGGGTATAGCGCGCCCAGCGTCTGGCCCTTGATCTCGAATTTGGCATCGATGCCGTCGAGCCCCGACAGCTCGGCCACGGTGCCGGCGGCCTTCAGCTGGGTCTGGCCGGCAGCCGCATTGATTTCCATCGGGAACGGCGGCGCACCCGCGGCATTGATCTGCAGCACGTTGCCGGTGCGGCCACTGGCGGTCAGCGGTTGGCCCTTGTAGCGGCCCTTGATGCGGTAGTTGAGCGGCATTTCGCCGCGGCTGCTGTCGTAGCTCAGGTCGGCGCGCAGGTCGACGCCGAGGTGCTTGGCAAGGAAGCCGACCACGCCGGTATCGACCTGGATGAGGCCGATGTCGGGCACCGTGCCGGCATCGGAGGTGTCCTTGCCGAGCGCCCAGGTTCGGCGCCCGTCGGCCTCCATCTGCAACCCGAGCGTCGGCGAGAAAAGCAACAACCGGGGAATGACGACCTTGCTCGTGATCAGCGGCCAGACGCGGATGTCGAACTCGGCGCGGTCCGCCTTGACCAAGTACGGGTCGCGCGCCCAAGAGGGATTGGCAAACTCGATGCCGTCCAGCTTGACCGTTGCCTGCCCCCAGCCAAGGCCCACGTCGAGCCGCCGCGTGATCTCGAACTTGCGCCCCGTTTGCTCGCTGACATAGCGGTTGACCGGTCCGCGCAGCGTGTCCCAGGGGAAGAAGGCGAGCACGATGACCAGCGCCGCGAACAGCAGCACGACGAATGCGAGCAGCTTCTGCCAGAGGGGCCGGTTGCGAAGGATCATCGTTGCCATGGGTCATTGTCACTCCGGGCATTGCGTCGTCCGGGTCGGCGGCGGGCCGCAAAAACCGTGAGGCGCCGCCTACGAAGGTGCGTTGCAGACTGGGCCGGGTATACGCGTCGGAACCCGCCTACAACAGCCGCACGTTGAAGCTTGCATGATGGGGTGACAGAAGCGTCTCACACTCGATATGCAGGCGGTCATGGAGCTAGGCGCCGCGAATGCGCCTGCCAACCTCAGAGGAAGCGCGGTTCGGCATGGATTCCAGATTGCAGACCTACGTCGTCGAAGACAACCTCACGATCCGTGAAAACCTCATTGGTACGCTGGAAGAACTGACCTGCGCCACGGTGGTTGGCTTTGCCGAAACCGAGAGCGGCGCGCGCGCGTGGCTGCTCGGCCACAATGGCGAGTGGGACCTCGTCATCGTCGATCTCTTTCTCAAGCAAGGCAGCGGCCTGGGGGTGCTCCAGGCCTGCCAGTCGCGCAAGCCCGTGCAGAAGGTGGTGGTTCTCAGCAACTATGCGACGCCCGACATCAGGCGGCGTTGCGCCGAGTTCGGGGTCGATGCGGTGTTCGACAAGTCGAACGAAATCGACGCGCTGGTCGACTTCTGCATCGGGCAGGCCAAGGCGCTGCATTCCTCGTCCGGAACAGGTTGAAGAAGGAGCCGCTGCATGGGGCCCCTTCCCGCTCGCAGGCCGATCTCAATCGATCAGCTTGTTCTTCAGTGCGTAGTACGTGAGGTCGCTGTTGGAGGAGAGGTTCATCTTCTCCATCAGGCGCGTGCGGTAGGTGCTCACGGTCTTCACCGACAGCGACAGCGTCTTGGCGATATCGCCTGCGGTCTCGCCCTTGGCGAGCTTCAGGAACACCTGGAACTCGCGCTCCGAGAGCTGCTCGTGCGGCGCGGCGTCGTCCTTGCGGTCGAGCTGGCGGGCCAGCAGTTCGGCCACGGCGGGCGTGATGTAGCGCCGGCCCAGCGAAATGGTGCGGATGGCGTTGACGATCTCGATGGGATCGCATTCCTTGTTCAGGTAACCGCTCGCGCCCTGCCGGATCAGGTTCATCGCGTAGTGCTCTTCAGGATAGCCGCTGAGGATCAGGATGCCCACGTCCGGCGCCTTGGCGCGGATCATGGCGAGCGCGTCGATGCCGCTTTGGCCCGGCATCGAAAGGTCCATGACCAGCACGTCGAGTTCCGTGGTGCGCACCAGTTCGATGGCCTCGCGCCCGCTTGCTGCCTCACCCGCCACACGCAGGTCCACGTGCTCGGAGAAGAACTGCCGGAGGCCCGATCGCACGATGGCGTGGTCGTCCACAATTCCGATTTTGATCATCTGTTACTTTCGTCGTTGTGTTGCGGGCATGCGGGTCGCAACATACCGGTCCCTGATTGTTATCAATTATTCACGAACTTGCGCGTCAAGCGACCTTGAAAGTTTCATGCACTGGTTAGCCCCTCCACGAATGGCCGTGAGCCTGCTGCTCGCGGCGCTGGCTGCACTGGCCCTCGTCGGCATCAACGAGGCCGGCTACCGGCAGTCGAGCCGCGCCCTGGCCGACATCGACGAGGCGCAGCAGGTGCGCGGCACGCTCAACCAGATCCTGCAGAACATGCTGGATGCCGAAACCGGCCAGCGAGGGTACCTGCTGACCGGCGAGGCGAGCTACCGAAAGCCCTACGACGACGCGGTCAAGCAGGTCGACGGCCATCTCGCCACGCTGCGCCGGCTGTACGCCGCCAGGCCGGCCGAACTCACCCAGCTGGCCGAACTGTCGAAGCACGTGCTGCGCAAGGTGGCCGAGATGGACATGAGCGTGCGGCTGCGCCAGGACGGCAAGGACGACGCCTGGAAATTCGTCATCACGACCGATGTCGGCCGCGAGGAGATGGAGGCCATCCGCACGACAGCGAGCGAACTGGTGAAGACCAGCAACAACACCCTGCAGCGAAGCCAGCAGCAGGTGCTGCGCTCGCTGCAGCTGGCGCGCATCGGCACCGCCATCGTGGCGCTGGCGGCGCTGATCGCCTTTTTCCTGTACCTGCGCCAGACGCATGCGCTGCGCTCCATCGGCGAGCGCCAGCAGGAGGCCCTGCAGCGCGAGCGCAATGCGCTGGAGGACGAAGTGCTCGAACGCACTGCCTCGCTGGCCGAACTGGCAACCCATCTGCAGGATGTGCGCGAAACCGAGCGCGGCTACCTCGCGCGCGAGCTGCACGACGAACTGGGCTCGCTGCTCACCGCCGCCAAGCTGGACGTGGCGCGGCTGAAGTCGCGGCTGACGGACGCACCCGACGCCACCCAGCGGCTGCAGCATCTGACCGAGCTGCTCAACAGCGGCATCGCGCTCAAGCGCCGCATCATCGAAGACCTGCGGCCGTCGTCGCTCTCAAACCTGGGGCTGGTCGCATCGCTGGAGATCCTGGGGCGCGAGTTCGGGGAGCGCTCGGGCCTGCAGATCGAGATGGCGCTGGAGCCGGTGACCATGGATGAATCGCGCCAGCTCACCATCTACCGCATGGTGCAGGAGAGCCTCACCAACATCGGCAAGTACGCCGAGGCCAGCGAAGCCACCATCGTGCTGAAGAACTATGAAAACCACGTGATCGTGGAAGTGGCGGACAACGGCAAGGGCTTCGACACGCAGCGCATGCGGCCATCGACGCACGGCCTCGCGGGCATGCGGCATCGGGTGGAGGCGGCGCGCGGCAAGCTCACGGTGTCGTCGACGCCGGGCAGGGGCACGCGCCTGAGCGCCATGCTGCCCATCGTCAAACCCGTTTGAGACGCCGGACAGCGGTACTCCTTCACACATCGGCGCAGGGCGACTCGGCCATCTCCTACGCACCCCGCCCCCGGCCGCTGACAGGTCTGCGGCAGTGCCCCACTTAAGGTTGCACCTGCGCCATCCGGTACTTCCTCTGCGGGAGTCCGGCATGCGCCGCTTACAACACAACGAGGGCAGCCTCGAAGGAGTTCCGCATGTTGCATTACGCCGTGGTGTTTCTGGTCATCGCGTTGATCGCGGCCCTGTTCGGGTTCGGTGGCATCGCCGCCAGCGCGGTCGGCATTGCCAAGATCCTTTTCGTGATCTTCGCGATCCTCGCGATTGCGAGCTTCCTTGCCGGCTTGCTACGACGCAAGTAGCGTCGTTACGATCAACAGGCTTGCGCATCTCATTTTTCCGGAAAGGACTTTCACATGAACACGACGACCAAGACTCCCTCGCAACTCGCCGACGACGCCCGCCAGACCGCGCGCGAAGCGGTCGAAACGACCCGCGCCTATGCACAGAACGCGGTGAATGCGGCGGGCGAAAAGGTCCGCGACCTGCAACGCGATGCCGAACCCGCCGTCGAGCAGTTGGCTGCCCGCGTGCAGCAGGCCGTTCAGCGCGGGCTGGACGCCGCGTCCACCACCAGCGCACGTGCGCAGCGCCGACTCGAACAGGCTGCCGACGTCACGGGCCGCTACATCTCCGACCAGCCGGTGCGCTCGGTGCTTCTGGCCGCGGCCGCCGGCGCTGCCATCACGGCGCTCATCGTGCTGGCCAGCCGCCGCAGCCGGGACGACTACTGATCCGCCGACCTTTTTCGCTCCACCCATCCCGGCACCATGCTTCATCCGATTTTCTCCACGGTGCTCGGGCATCCGGAACTGGTCGCTGAACACCTTGCCAACTACGCCGCCCTCGTGCGCCAGGAATCAGCGCAGGCGGGACGCGGGCTCGTCGCCCGCATCGTCGCAGGCGTGCTGGCTGCGGCCTGCGCCGCACTGGTCCTTGGACTGACGGGGGTCGCAGTGCTGCTGGGCGTGATGCACGGCAGCTTTCACTGGGTGCTCGTGGCCGTGCCGGGCGTGGCGCTGGTGATAGCGGCCATCTGTACGTGGTACGCGACGAAGTCCGTTCCGAGCTACGGTTTCGACGATCTGCGCTCGCAGCTGGGCGCCGACCTGCAGGCCTTGCGCGACGCCGGAGCCGCCCATGAACAGCGATGAACGCTCCTCCCTCACCCCGCAGCAGCGCCTGGCCCTCTCGCGCCGCGCGCTGGTGCGGCAGCTGAACGGCGATGCGGACGCCGCGAACGACGACGCACAACCCCGGGCGGAACGCGACCGCGAGCTCGAGGACGAACTGGAATACGCGTTCGACGACCCATCGGCCGCCGCGCCGCGCCGCAACCGGCACCTGCAAAACCCGCGGCGGGGACGAAACAACGTATGGCTCTCGATGGGCCGCGGCGTGGTGGAACGCTGGTGGCGCCGGCATCCGGCACACGCGATCGGCCAACTGGCCCGCCCGCTGCTCGAGCACTATGCGCGCAAGGAGCCGGCCAAGCTGATGGCCGCGGCCGCGGCCACAGGCGCGGTGCTGGTACTCGTGAGGCCGTGGCGCCTGCTGTCGGCCACGGCCGTGCTTGCGGCGGTACTGAAGACATCCGACGTGGCCGACCTCGTCAACACCTTGATGCGCAAGACCACAAGCCTCCCACGAAAGGACTCTCCATGAAAGTCGATGTTTCCTCATCCTCCAAGGCGGCTCAGCACAAGCACCTGGTGCTGGACCAGGGCGGCCTGGACGCCGCGCGCAACAGCCTCGACGAAGGCGCCGTCACGCCCAGCTATGGCCCCTGGCGCGACGACGTCGTCAAGCTCCTGAACGACGCACTCGCCACCGAACTGGTCTGCGTGCTGCGCTACAAACGCCATTACTTCACCGCCAACGGCGTGGACTCGCCCGCCATTGCCGACGAGTTCCTCGTGCATGCCAACGCCGAGTCGGCACACGCCGACCGCATCGCCGAGCGCATCGTGCAGTTGGGCGGCGAGCCCGACTTCGCACCCAGCCACCTGCTGGACCGTAGCCATGCGGCCTACGACGAGTCGACCGACCTGCAATCGATGGTGCGCGCCAACCTCGTCGCCGAACGCATCGCGGTGGAGGCGTATCGCCAGATGATCACCCTGATCGGCGACAAGGACCCGACCACGCGCCGCATGCTCGAGGACATCCTCTCGGAGGAAGAAGAGCATGCCGACGAACTGAAGGACTGGCTCGGCCATTGACCATCGAGCCGAGGGCCCGGAGGGCTCTCGCCAAAGAAAAAGCCCGGCAGAGACCGGGCTTCTTCATTCTTGCGCCTGGCGCAGGGTGGCGATCAGCCCTTCACTTCGAGCTGGTTGTTCACCGATGTCACGCCCTGCACGCCCTTGGCGATCTCCTCGGCGCGCGCCTTGGCGGCGGCGGTGGGCGCGGGTCCCTTCAGGCTCACGGCGCCGCCCTTCGTGTCGACGTCGATCTTGATCGCGCTGAGGTCCGGGTCCTTGGCGAGGCCTGCGGATACGGAGGCCGTGATGGCGGCATCGTCCATCGTCGCGCTCATCGCGGCGCCGGCGTCCTTGGCAGCTTCCTTGGCACGGGCCATGCCTTCCTTCACCTCGGCCGTGGTGCTGGACGACTCGACCTTGGCCTTGGCATCCCTGACGGCCTCGCCGGTCTTGGCCGCCGCGGTATCGGCCGCCTTCTCGGTCTTGGCTACTGCACTGTCGAGCTTCTCGCCCGCCGTGCGGTTGTCGGACTTGTCGCAGCCGGCCAGCGTCAGCGCAACGCCGGCCACGAGCGCGGCGAGCCACGCGCGCGAATGCGGCATGGTGATGGGGGTAATGTGTTCGTTCATATGGAAATCCTCCTGTCCGTCGCTCGATCGCGCACGGGAAATGGGCGTCACAGCTTGTTGGCGCCCGACTTGATAGCGTCCTTGGCCCGCTCCTTGACGTCGCCGTAGGTCTTCTGAACCTTGCCGGCGGCCTGTTCGGCAATGCCCTTGCCTTCGAGCTTTTCGCTGCCGACGGCCTTGCCGGCCACTTCCTTCAGCTTGCCCTTGGCTTCTTCCATGCGGCCTGCCAATTGGTCCTTGTTCATGTCGTTGTCCTTCCTGATCGGGTGATGAAATGCGCGGTCCGCAACGGCCCGCCGATTTCAATCTAGGCTTTCGCCGACGGCCGCGAACGCCGACGGAAGCCCGAAGCGGTGTAGGACAACGAGGCTCAGGCGGTGACGATCCATCCTTCAAGCGGATCGAAATTTCGCGGCAGGCCATGGCCGGGCCCGGGGCTTTGCGCGCGCTGCAGGGCCCAGGCCGCCTGCACGAGGCACAGCACCGCGTCGATGTCGTCGCCGCGGGCATCGGCCAGCAGTTCGGCGCGCTGCGGCGCGGTGACGCCAAGCCGCAGGCCAAGGCGCGTGGTGCCCGCTTCGAGCGCGACGAGCAGGTCGGTGCGTGCGGCGAGCCGTTCGGGCGTCTGCTTCGGCAGCTCGTCGCTCTTGTAGCTGCGGCGCCCGATCAACTCCCGCGCCAGCAGGCCGGGATAGGCCTCCAGCGCAATGCGGTCCGCGCCAGGGCCGGCGTGCAGGCCGGGAATGCGTGCACCGGCGGCCAGCAGGCGCGGGACACCTGCGTGGAGCATGTAGGCCACCGGCGGATTGACCCACTTCATCGACGGGCTGGAACCTGCGGGCCCATCGGTCGCACGGTGCGCGAACTTGCCGCCGAGGGGTCGCGCCGCACAGAATGCGGCGAAGGTCTCGCGGATTTCGGCGCGGCTCAGGCTGGCGTAATGGGCCATCAACGGCGCCCATTGCACCGGCCATCCCAGATGCTCTACGAGTTCGCGCGGCAGGCTGAATGGAAAATCGAAACCGCCGGTCCAGGCGGGCGTGGCGCACAGCCATTCGCCCCATGCTTCGAGCGTCGAGAAGCGCTGCAGGCCGGTCAGCACGACGCGATTGCCATCGGCGAGTTCACCGGCAGCCACCACGATCGGCTTGCGTGCCGTCGGCGCGCTGGAAAAATCGCAGCCGAACAGCACCATGGCCTCAGCCCATCGCGAGCGCGACGACGCCGGCGGCGATGAACAGCGCGCCCAGCAGCCGCAAGAGCCGGTCGCCTTCGCGCAGCAGGTGGCCGCCGACCAGCGCGGCGAACAGCATCGACACCTCGCGCGCCGGCGCGACGTGCGAGATCGGCGCCTGCTGCACCGCGTACAGCACCAGCACATAAGACACGGGGCTGATTGCCGCCACCAGCAGCGCGTACTTCCATTGCGCGCGCCACATGCGCGCTGTGGTCGCGCGGTCCTGCAGTGCGGCGGGCAGCAGCAGCACGAGCCGCACGAAGTTGCTCATGTAGTCGAGCAGGATCGGCGACATCGCCAGGAACTTGACCGCATAGCTGTCGGCCACCGTGTAGGCCGCGATGAAGGCGCCGGTCAGCACGCCGTAGCGGATGCCTTTGTGCACACGCTCGCGCTGCGCCGGGTCATGCTTGCCGTGCCACAGGCGCGGGCCACCCGCCACGAGGAACACGCCCAGCGCCACGCCGAAGATGCCGGCCACGCCGACAAGGCTGATCGTCTCGCCGAGGAACAGGATCGCGACCAGCGACGACAGCAGCGGGCCCGAACCGCGCGCCAGCGGATAGACCACCGTAAGGTCGGACTTGCGGTAGCCCCGCAGCAGGATCACATAGTAGAAGACGTGCAGCACGCCGCTCAACGCGACGAAGCCCCATTCGCGCAAGCCCCAGGCCGGCACCACGCGCCAGCCGAGCACGATGCCCACCGGCGCCCACACGACGGCCATGAATACGCCGCTCTGGAAGGCGAAGCGCGCATCGCCGTTCGCCTTCTTGGCGGCGATGTTCCAGCTGGCATGAATGACCCCGGCGAGCAGGATCAGGGCGAATGCGGAGAGCGGCACCTCGATCTATGCGAGGCAGAGCGCGGGGGCCACGTTCTAGTGTCGGCCGACGATGGCCGCGGTGGCCATCAGTTCCTCGAGCAGCGCCAGCGAAACCTTGCCCGAGACCGCATACGGGTTGAGCTCGGGTTTCTCGGAATACTTCAGCAGCGTCGAGGCATTGAGCTTCGACAGGTTGACCTGCCCCATCGTCCAGCCGCCGAAGCGGCGTTCGGAAATCTCCTCGTAGTGCAGCAGCACCACGTCCTTGTGGCGCCCGTCCCGCTGGATGTGGCCGTACAGCTCGCTGATGGCCATGCGGCCACCTTCGATGGCCTGCAGGAAGGTGCCCGCGCCATAGCAGAGGATGCCGGTGATGCCGCAGGTCGTGTTGTGCGAGCGCGATTGCGCAAGGATCGCCTCGATGGCCTCGGGGCTGGTGTCGACGGCGCGGCTGGCGTAGAGAAGTCGGACCAGCATGGCTCAGCCCTTTCGGGGAAGGAGGGAAAGGAATTCGCGGCGCAGGCTCGGATCTTTCAGGAACACGCCGCGCATCACGGAGTTGATCATCTTGCTGTCCATTTCCTTCACGCCGCGCCAGGCCATGCAGAAATGCTCGGCCTCCATGACGAGGGCAAGGCCGTCGGGCTGCGTCTTTTCCTGGATCAGGTCGGCCAGCTGCACCACGGCTTCTTCCTGGATCTGCGGACGGCCCATGACCCACTCGGCCAGGCGCGCGTACTTCGACAGGCCGATCACGTTGGTGTGCTCGTTGGGCATCACGCCGATCCACAGCTTGCCGATGATCGGGCAGAAGTGGTGCGAGCAGGCGCTGCGCACGGTGATCGGGCCGACGATCATCAGCTCGTTCAGGTGCTCGGCGTTGGGAAACTCGGTGAGCGAGGGCGGCGCCACGTAGCGGCCCTTGAACACCTCATTGAGGTACATCTTGGCGACGCGGCGCGCGGTGTTGTCGGTGTTGTGGTCGTTCTCGACGTCGATGACCAGGCTTTCGAGCACGCCCTTCATCTTGACCTCGACCTCGTCGAGCAAGGTCTCCAGCTCGCCGGGCTCGATGAACTCGGCGATGTTGTCGTTGGCGTTGAAGCGCTTGCGCGCTGCGGTGATGCGCTCGCGGATCTTCACGGAGACGGGCGTGCCCTCGTCATCGTCGTTTCGATCGGGGCGCGGGTCGACGTCGGTTTTCCTCAGCATGGCGGGGATCGTACCAGTGAATGGCTCCAGAGATTCGGGCCCACAACGCCCGTCCCTTCTTGGAGCAATGCTATCAATTGAGGAGCGTGAAATCAGCCACCAGCGGCAGGTGGTCGGACATGCGTGCCCAGATCGGCCCGCGCGGCACCGTGCAGGCCTGCGGCTCCAGCCTGCGCCCGTAGACGAAGTCGAGTTGCGCCACCGGCAGGCGCGAGGGGTAAGTGAGCGTGCGCGCACCACGCAGGTCGCTGGTGTCGCGCAGTCCCATGGCGTTCATGGCGTAGCGCATGCGGGCACCCCAATCGTTGAAGTCTCCCGCGACCACCACGGCCTCGTCGGGCGGCACTTCGCGGTCGATGAACTCGCGCAGGCGTGCGACCTGCCGCACCCGGCTGCCCCTGATGAGCCCCAGGTGCACCACGATGGCGTGCACCCTGCGGCCCTCGACGTCGATCACCACGTGCAGCAGCCCGCGTTGCTCGAATCGGTGGTCGGAGATGTCCTGGTGGCTGGTGCGCAGCACCGGCCAGCGCGTGAGCAGCGCATTGCCGTGCTCGCCGTGGCGCGTAACGGCATTGGTCTCATAGACCGCGGTGTAGCCCTCGGGCGCGAGGAAGTCGGCCTGCGGCAGTTCGGGCCAGTGCGCGAAGCGTGTGGCGGCCTGCCGATTCATCTTGCGCACCTCCTGCAGGCAGACGATGTCGGCGTCGAGCTGCTCGATCGCGTGGCCCAGGTTGTGGATCTCGAGCCGCCGCGCGGGCCCGATGCCCTGCACACCCTTGTGGATGTTGTAGGTCGCGACCCGGAGGTTCTGCGCTGCTGTTGCTGCCGGCTGGTTCATCGCGCAAATTCTGGCAGCAACAGGATGGCTTCGGCGTTCGACGGGGAAAAGCACGCGTCCGCCGCTTCGCGGTACGGCAGCCACTTCCAGCCGGTGTGTTCGCGCGGATCGAGCGTGGGCGTCAGGCGATCGGGTACGCAGAGGCCGAACAGGTGCTCGGTGTTGTGCGTTACGCCGGGCGCGTAGCGGGCGCGCCACCGTGGATAAATTTCGTAGACATTGCGCAGCTGCCAGTCGGCCAGCTGCGGGGCGAGCGCGGTGCCCTCGCCGCATGAGATGCCGGTTTCCTCGGCCACCTCTCGCGCCGCGGTGAGTGCGAGCGGCTCGTCGATCGCATCCTTGCTGCCGGTGACCGACTGCCAGAAATCGGTCTCGGCATCCGCACGCCGGATCAGCAGCACATCGAGCGCCGGCGTGTGGATCACGACCAGCACCGACTCCGGGATCTTCCAGGGCCGGGGGCTGGTCGTCATGGCCGTGTCAGGCTGCCTGGGGCGTGTTGCGCAGCTTGATGTGCAGCTCGCGCAACTGCTTCTCATCGACCGGGCTCGGCGCCTGCGTCAGCAGGTCTTGCGCGCGCTGGGTCTTGGGGAAGGCGATCACGTCGCGGATCGACTCGGCGCCGGTCATGAGCATGACCAGGCGGTCCAGGCCGATGGCGATGCCACCGTGCGGCGGCGCGCCATACTGCAGCGCGTCGAGCAGGAAGCCGAACTTGAGCTGCGCGTCCTCGGCGCTGATCTTCAACGCGCGGAACACCTTGCTCTGCACTTCCTCGCGATGGATACGCACCGAGCCACCGCCCATCTCGATGCCGTTGAGCACCATGTCGTAGGCCTTGGCGATGCACTTCTCGGGTGCGGTGTCCATGAGGTCTTCATGGCCGTCCTTCGGCGCGGTGAACGGATGGTGCACGGCGCTCCAGCGCTGGCCTTCCTCGTCGAACTCGAACATCGGGAAGTCGACCACCCACAGCGGCGCCCAGCGGTCGTCGAACAGGCCCGCCTTCTTGCCGAAGGCGCTGTGGCCGATCTTCACGCGCAGCGCGCCGATGGCGTCGTTGACGACCTTTTCCTTGTCGGCACCGAAGAACAGGATGTCGCCGTTGCGCGCGCCCGTGCGGGCGATGATCTCGGCCAGCGAACTGTCGTCGAGGTTCTTCACGATCGGGCTCTGCAGGCCTTCGCGGCCAGCAGCCGCGTCGTTGACCTTGATGTAGGCCAGGCCCTTGGCACCGTAGATCTTGACGAACTCCTGGTACGCATCGATTTCCCCGCGCGACAGGCCGCCTTCGGCACCGCCGCCAGGCACGCGCAGCGCGACCACGCGGCCGCCCTTCATGGTGGCGGCATTCGAGAACACCTTGAATTCCACGCGCTTCATCAGTTCGGTGAGCTCGGTGAACTCGAGCTTCACGCGCAGGTCGGGCTTGTCCGAACCGTACTTGAACATCGCGTCGCCGTACGTCATGGTCGGGAATACCGGCAGGTCGATGCCCGCGGCATTGCGGAACACGTTGCGGATCATGCCTTCGAACATCTCGCGGATTTCTTCTTCGGCGAGGAATGAGGTCTCGATGTCGATCTGCGTGAATTCGGGCTGGCGGTCGGCGCGCAGGTCTTCGTCGCGGAAGCACTTCACGATCTGGTAGTAGCGGTCATAGCCGGCCACCATCAAGAGCTGCTTGAACAGCTGGGGCGACTGCGGCAACGCGAAGAAGCTGCCGTCGTGCACGCGGCTGGGCACGAGGTAGTCGCGCGCGCCTTCGGGCGTGGACTTGCCGAGCATCGGCGTCTCGATGTCGATGAAGCCGTTGGCATCGAGGAACTTGCGCGTTTCCATCGTCACCTTGTAGCGCAGCATCATGTTGCGCTGCATGGCCGGACGGCGCAGGTCGAGCACGCGGTGCGTGAGGCGGGTGGTTTCCGACAGGTTGTCGTCGTCCAGCAGGAAGGGGGGCGTGACCGAGGGGTTCAGCACCTTGAGCTCATGGCACAGCACTTCGATCTTGCCGCTCTTGAGCTGGTCGTTGGTCGTGCCTTCGGGGCGTGCGCGCACGAGGCCTGTGATCTGCACGCAGAACTCGTTGCGCAGGTTCTCGGCGACGGCGAAGGTCGAGGCGCGGTCGGGGTCGCACACCACCTGCACATAGCCTTCGCGGTCGCGCACGTCGATGAAGATCACGCCGCCGTGGTCGCGGCGGCGGTTGACCCAGCCGCACAGGGTGACGGTCTGGCCCAGCAGGGCTTCGGTCACGAGACCGCAATAGTGAGTACGCATGGCCATAGGAATCCATTCCGGCGCCTTGTGGGCGCGTTCGTTTTTATGAGTTGGAAGACTTCACCGCCACCGTGGCGGGGCCGCCTGGAACGACCACCCCCATCGAGACGATGTACTTGAGCGCTTCGTCCACGCTCATCTTCAGTTCGATGCAGTCGCTGCGCTTGAGCATCACGAAGTAGCCGCCCGTCGGGTTGGGCGTGGTCGGCACGTAGACGCTGAGGAATTCCCCCTCGCCAAGGTGCTCGGCGACTTCGTTGCCGGGCGCGCCGGTCACGAAGGCGATGGTCCACACGCCCTCGCGCGGCCACTGCACCAGCACCGCCGTGCGGAAGGCATTGCCATTCTCGGAGAACAGCGTATCCGACACCTGCTTGACGCTGGAGTAGATCGAGCGCACCACCGGAATGCGGCGCACCACGGCGTCGCCCCACCCGAGCAGGCGCTTGCCGACGAAGTTGCTGGCCGTGGCGCCCACCACCAGCAGGATGGCCAGCGTGAGCAGCACGCCCAGGCCCCGCACCTTGTGGTCGCTGAGCCAGGTCTGCCACTGCGCGGGCAGCAGCCACAGCGTCTGGTCGAGCGTGCCGATGATCCAGTTCAGCACGCCGAGCGTGATGACCAGCGGCACGATGACCAGCAGGCCGGACAGCAACCATTTGCGCAGGGCGAGCATGGCGGTCGGGATCGAGATCAGTCGCCGCTGGCCGCGGCCGGCGCGGGGGCCGGTGCGGCGGGCGCCGGAGCGGGGCTCGGCGCGGCGACGGTTGTGGAAGAGGAAGACTCGGCGGACTTGCCGCCGTCGCTGGACGCGGGCGCCGTGGACGGTTCGGACTTCTTGCCGCCGCCCTCACGGAAATCGGTCACGTACCAGCCCGAGCCCTTGAGCTGGAAGCCGGCGGCCGTGACCTGTTTTTCGAACGCACTCGCGCCGCACGCCGGACACACCGTGAGGGGCGCGTCGGACATCTTCTGCAAAGCGTCTTTGGCAAAGCCGCAGGCACTGCACTTGTAGGCGTAGATGGGCATGGGAAATGAGGTCAAAAAAGCGGCGCAGCTGCCGCTCGCAAAGCCCTCGATTATAGGGCTGCCCCCTGCTTCAGGCCGGTTCCGTCGTCAAAGGCCGGTGCGGCGTGTGAGTGTTCGCCAACCATTGCGGCAGCAGCGATCCGGCCACCATGCCCGCGAACGAGCACAGCACGCCTGCCAGCTGGGCCGGAAACGCACTGCCCCAGGGCATCCACAGGAACAGCAGCCATATGCCGATGCCCAGGACGATCGAGGCGATGGCGCCCTGGGTGGTGGCGCGGCGCCAGTACAGGCCGCACACCAGTGGCACGAAGGCGCCGACCAGCGGCACCTGGTAGGCGCCCGACACCAGTTCGTAGATTGGCGTGCCCTGCATGCGGATGGCGTAGGCAAGCACCGCGGCGCTGAACAGCAGGACCGTGATGCGCATCGTCATGAGGTTCTGGCGGTCGGTGCCGGCGGGGCGGAACTGGCGCCAGATGTTCTCGGTGAAGGTGACGCTGGGCGCCAGCAGCGTGGCCGAGGCGGTCGACTTGATGGCCGACAGCAGCGCACCGAAGAACAGCACCTGCATCACGAACGGCATCTTCTGCAGCACCAACGTGGGCAGCACCTTCTGCGGATCTTCCTTCAGCAGGGTGGCGGTCTGCTCCGGCATGATCAGCAGCGCGCTGGCCACCAGGAACATCGGCACGAAGGCGAACAGGATGTACGCCAGGCCGCCGATCACCGGCCCGCGCTGCGCCGCCTTGGCACTGTTGGCGGACATCACGCGCTGGAAAACGTCCTGCTGCGGGATGGAGCCCAGCATCATGGTGATGGCGGCCGCGAGGAAGAAGACCATGTCGTGCCAGTTGGGTTCGGGCCAGAACTTGAAGAGGTCCTTGCTGACCGCGAAGGCCACCACCTTGTCGGCGCCGCCGGCCATGTTGCCCGCGAACATCGCGATCACGGCAAGGCCGGCCACCAGGATGATCATCTGGATGAAGTCGGTGACGGCCACCGACCACATGCCGCCGAACAGCGTGTACGCCAGGATCGAGACCACGCCGATCACCATGCCCACGGGAATGCTGATGACGCCGCCCGACAGCAGGTTGAACACCAGCCCCAGCGCCGTGACCTGCGCCGACACCCAGCCCAGGTAGCTCAGCATGATGATGAGCGAGCAGGCCACCTCGACGCCGCGGCCGTAGCGCTCGCGGTAGTAGTCGCTGATGGTCAACAGCGTCATGCGGTAGAGCTTGCCCGCGAAGAACAGGCCCACCAGGATCAGGCAGGTGCCCGCGCCGAACGGGTCCTCGATCACGCCGTTGAGCCCGCCCTCGATGAACTTGGCCGGAATGCCGAGCACCGTTTCGGAGCCGAACCAGGTCGCGAAGGTGGTCGTGACGATCATGTAGAGCGGCAGGTGCCGCCCGGCGATGGCGAAGTCAGTGGTGTTCTTCACCCGCTTGGCGGCATAAAGACCGATCGCGATGGTGACCAGCAGATAGACGATGACCAGCGTCAGCAACACGGCAGAAACTCCTCTAGAACAGACGCACGCGCACCAGCAATTGCATGGCGAGCAACCCCAATACAAAACCTATGCCACCGTAGACGATCGTCTGCAGCAAACGGTTGGTGCGTTTCTGCTCGGCCAGCAGTTCGAGCAGCTCGCGGCGGTTGTCGACCGGCCGATTTTCGAGGAAATCGTGCAGCAGGCGCGGCAATTGGGGCAGCAGCTTGGCGTACCGCGGCGCCTCGGCCTTGAGCTGCTGGAACAGCTTTTTGGGGCCGATCTGGTCGACCATCCATTTCTCGAGAAAGGGCTTGGCCGTGGCCCAGAGGTCGAGCTCGGGATCGATGTTGCGGCCCAGGCCCTCGATGTTGAGCAGCGTCTTCTGCAGCAGCACCAGCTGCGGCTGGATCTCGACGTGGAAGCGGCGCGAGGTCTGGAACAGGCGCATCAGCACCATGCCCAGCGAGATTTCCTTCAGCGGCCGGTCGAAGTACGGCTCGCAGACGGTGCGGATCGCCGCCTCCAGCTCGTCGATGCGGGTGCCCACCGGCACCCAGCCGCTCTCGAGGTGCAGCTCGGCCACGCGCTTGTAGTCGCGCCGGAAGAAGGCCACGAAGTTCTGCGCCAGGTATTCCTTGTCCGACTCGGTCAGCGTGCCGATGATCCCGAAGTCCAGCGAGATGTAGCGCCCGAAGGTCTCGGGCGCCAGGCTCACCTGGATGTTGCCGGGATGCATGTCGGCATGGAAGAAGCCGTCGCGGAACACCTGCGTGAAGAAGATGGTGACGCCGTCGCGCGCCAGCTTGGGAATGTCGACGCCGGCCGCGCGCAGGCGGTCCATCTGCGCAATGGGCACGCCCTTCATGCGCTCCATCACGATGACTTCCGGATGGCAGAAGTCCCAGAACATCTCGGGGATCAGCACCAGGTCGAGTTCGGCCATGTTGCGGCGCAGCTGGGCGGCGTTGGCCGCCTCGCGCACCAGGTCGAGCTCGTCGTGCAGGTACTTGTCGAACTCGCCGACCACCTCGCGCGGCTTCAGGCGCTTGCCGTCGGCCGAGAGGTTCTCGATCCAGCCGGCCATCATGGCCATCAGCGCCAGGTCTTTCTCGATCACGCCGCGCATATTGGGACGCAGCACCTTCACCGCCACTTCACGCAACTCGCCCTGGTTGGTGCGGATGGTCGCGAAGTGCACCTGCGCGATCGACGCGCTGGCGATGGGCGTTTCATCGAACTGCACGAACACGTCGCCCACCGGCCGGCGGAACGCGCGCTCGATGGTGGCGATGGCCACCGCCGACGGGAACGGCGGCACGCGGTCCTGCAGGAAGGCCAGTTCGTCGGCGATGTCGGGCGGCAGCAGGTCGCGCCGGGTCGACAGCACCTGGCCGAACTTCACGAAGATGGGGCCGAGCCGCTCGAGCGCCTCGCGCAGGCGCTGGCCGCGCGGCGCGTCGAGGTTGCGCCCGAACGAGACGACGCGCGCCACCACGCGCAGCCAGGGCTTCTGGAAGCTCGTGAGCACGAGCTCGTCGAGGCCGTAGCGCAGTGCGACCCAGACGATGAACAGGCCGCGGTAGAAGCGCCTCATTCGGCCGCGCTCGCCGAGCCGCCAGCCTTGGCCGAGCGATCGCCGACGAACTGGCGCAGCGCGCCCACGACGCGCCGCACGCCGTTGCCGAGCGTGTGAGCGGGCACGTCGCCGATCAGGCGGGCCAGGTCGTCCTCGACGTCCCAGCGCACGTGATCGACCAGCCAGTTGACCTCGGCCGCCAGCTGCACGTCGCCGATGATCTGCACGGCCGGCTTGTCGCCCCGCAGCGTGGCGCGGGCGATGTCGAAGGGGGATTCGTCGATGACGGTGAGCGTCAGTTCAGGCACCGAGCCCTCAGGTGCCAGGTCGAGCAGGCCGGCCGGCGTGGCCACCAGTTCCATCGTCACGAAGCGCCACTGGAAACGCACCACCCGCCCCTGCTGGCGCAGCAGCCGCTGCTGGGCCTCGGGCTCCTGCTGCAGCACGTGGTTCAGGAACAGGACCGCGCGATGCTGGATCTCGTGGACCGCCCAGTCCGGGGGCTGCAGACGCTCGCCGATGCGATTGAAAAGGTCGCCGAGAAAAGAAAATGGGGACGATGGTGTGGCCATGTCCCCATTATCCCGTCACTGTAGCGCCCCGCGACCCATGGACCACATGCCCTTTTCCAGAAACACCGCGGAACCGGCTTTGCCGGGCTGCTGGTGTTGCCCCCGGCAGGGGGCAGGAGAAGCGACACGAAGTGCGCGAAGCCTTGGGGGGCGAGCCTTTATTTACTGCAGTGCCTGCACCCCAGCCACGAGCCAGCCGCTGTTGCCGCTGGTCGGCTTCGTCATGTTCCACACTTCGCGGAACGGACCCGGGCCGGCCGAGGCGTCTTCGCGGATCATGCCGGAGAACTCCACGCTGGCCATGTAGGCGTCGGGCAGTTCCTCGATGCCGAGCAGCTTGGCGTCGAGCATCACGACTTCGGTCTTGTTCGAGGCGCCGCCCGTGTGGCTGGCGCGGTCGGCCAGCTGGGTACGGATCTCGTCGACCATGCCGTCGGTCATCATCGAACGCAGCATCGAGACGTCGGCGCGGTCCCAGGCATCCTGCAGTGTCACGAAGTTGCGCTTCGCGGCGCCGAGGAAGCCGTCGACGTCGAAGCCCGCGGGGATGCCCCAGGACTGCGAACCGCCGAGCGCCGAGCCGATCATGCTGCCACCGGCCGCGGCACCCGCTGCCGAGAGGCTGCTGCCGTGCGGCGCGTCGTTCGACGGGGTGGCGTCGAAGGCGGCGGCATTGCGCTCCCATGGACGTGCCGATGCGTCGTTGCCCACGTTGGCCGGGCTGTATTGCGCCGGCGCGCTGGCATTGCTCGGGCTGGCGCCCGCACCCTGGAAGGCGAAGCCGCCCTGGCCGTTGCCGGCAGGCTGCGAGCGCGACTTGATCATGCGCCACACCACCACCGCGGCAAGCACGAGCAGGCCGATCAGCAGGATGTTGCCGAAGCCGGCGCCGAGGCCGAGCGAATGCGCGAGCCATGCGAGGCCCAGGCCGGCGGCCAGGCCGCCGAGCATGGCGCCCCACGGACGCTTCGGCGCGGCCGCCGCGGGTGCGGGCGTTGCGGGCTTCGCCGCCGCCGCATTGGTCGCGTTCTGCTGCGTGGGTGCGCCCGGCGCTGCGGGAGGCGTGGCCTGGCGCTGCGTCACGTTGGACGACTGGCGTCCGAACGACTTGCCGCCGCCCATGCGCGCAGCCTCGGCCTGGACACTGACCAGCACCAATGCAGCTGCCAAAAACAAAGAACCCAAACTCTTCATGTCGTCTCCTCTGAGCGAAAGATTCGCGTCATCAACACTTGATTCCAACATGGAGGGCGGCGATTCCCCCAGTCATGTTGTGATAGTCCACATGTCCGAAACCGCCCTCTTTCATGAGGGTCTTGAGCTCCTCTTGCGAGGGATGCATCCGGATCGATTCGGCGAGGTAGCGATAGCTCGCGTCGTCGCCGGCCACCAGCTTGCCCAGGCGTGGCAGCACGTTGAAGGAGTACCAGTCGTAGGCCTTGGCGAGCGGCTTCGCGACCTTCGAGAACTCGAGCACGAGCAGCTTGCCGCGAGGCTTGAGCACGCGGTTCATTTCCTTGAGCGCGATGTCCTTGTGCGTCATGTTGCGCAGGCCGAAGGCCACCGTCACCACGTCGAAGTGGTCGTCGGGAAAGGGCAGCTTCTCGGCGTCGCAGACCATGGTGGGCAGCGACACGCCGGCGTCGAGCAGACGGTCGCGGCCGGTGCGCAGCATGGCTTCGTTGATGTCGGTGTGGACCACCTGGCCGGTGGCGCCGACCTTCTTCGCGAAGGCGAGCGCGAGGTCGCCGGTGCCGCCCGCGATGTCGAGCACGCGCGAGCCCTCGCCCACGTTCGCGACCATCACGGTGTATGCCTTCCAGGCGCGGTGCAGGCCGGCCGACATCAGGTCGTTCATGACGTCGTAGCGCGAGGCGACCGAATCGAAGACGCCGCGCACGCGGCGTGCCTTCTCGCTTTCGTCGACCGTTTCGAAGCCGAAGTGTGTGGTACTCATGCAACCGATGTTAGGCCGGAAGCCCTCACATCGAGCCGACGACCCCGCGCGTACGGCGGACATTTGTTGCTTTTTCCGCCCGTCCTTCCTGGACGCAGGGCTATCTTTTCGAGAGCACCGCGCAGATTCGCGGCTCAGTGGCTGCCGCAGGCGTGGCCGCCCTTGTCGAGCATCGGCGTGTCGCGCTCGACGCCCGCTTCGGCCAGCCGGCGCTCGTAGGCAGCCCACAACTCGGCCTGCTTCGCGCCCAGTTCGTAGAGCAGGTCCCACGAGTAGATGCCGGTGCTGTGGCCGTCGCTGAAGGTCGGCTGCACGGCGTAGTTGCCGACCGCTTGGAGGTCGACGAGTTCGACGTCGCGCTTGCCCGTCTGCAGGATTTCCTGGCCCGGGCCGTGGCCCTGCACTTCGGCCGACGGCGAGTAGATGCGCATCAGCTCGAAGGGAATGCGGAAGGTCGTGCCATCCGAGAAGCCCACTTCGAGCACGCGCGACTGGCCATGCACGGTGATCGACTGCGGCGTCGGTGCGCCCTGTTTCAAGCCTGCCATCAGAAGCTCCTTGTACCCAGGCGTTCGATCATCGCAGCCTCGACGGCCGGCAGGCGCGCGGCGACATGCGCCTCGTGCGCGGTATTCCGTGCGCGCTGCACGGGTGCCCATACCGAGCCCGGGAAATGGCTGTCGTCGGCGAAACGCGCAATCACGTGCCAATGCAGGTGCGGCACCATGTTGCCGAGCGCGGCGATGTTCACCTTGGCGGGATGCAGGTGCTCGCGCAGGCACTGCTCCACCGCCACCACCGCGTCCATGCACAGCGCGCGGCCGGCGGCGTCGAGATCCGAGAACTCCGGCGCATGCGCGCGCCAGATCACGCGATAGAAGGCCGGGAAACCTGCCTCTTCCGCGTGGACGACGCGCAGCTTCGCACCCTCGAACACGACGCGTCCGCCAGGGCCTTCGCAGAGCGGGCAGCCTTGCGCCGTCATACCAGCACCCGCTCGATCCCGCCCTGGTTGGCCGCGGCCACGTATTCGGGCATCCAGTCCTTGCCGAGGAGCTTGTTGGCCATCTCGACCACGATGTAGTCGGCCTCGAGCAGTCCGTTGTTCAGGTCGTTGCCGTAGCGCGAGAGGCCTTGCAGGCAGCTCGGGCAGCTGGTGAGGATCTTCACGTTGTCCTTCGCGCCGACCTTGCCGCTGTCGCGCAGCGCGGCCTCGCCCTTTTTCAGCTCTTCTTCCTTGCGGAAGCGGATCTGCGTCGAGATGTCGGGCCGCGACACGCCCAGCGTGCCCGACTCGCCGCAGCAGCGGTCGTTCTTGAGCACGTTGTCGCCGACCAGCGCCTTCACGGTCTTCATCGGGTCCTGCTGCTTCATCGGCGAATGGCACGGGTCGTGATAAAGATAGCCGCCACCGCCGGCATCGGCCAGCGTGATGCCCTTCTCCAGCAGGTACTCGTGGATGTCGATGATGCGGCAGCCCGGGAAGATCTTGTCGAACTGGTAGCCCTGCAGCTGGTCGTAGCAGGTGCCGCAGCTCACCACCACCGTCTTGATGTCGAGGTAGTTGAGCGTGTTGGCCACGCGGTGGAAAAGCACGCGGTTGTCCGTGATCATCTTCTCCGCCTTGTCGTACTGGCCGCTGCCGCGCTGCGGATAGCCGCAGCACAGGTAGCCCGGCGGCAGCACCGTCTGCACGCCCGCGTGCCACAGCATCGCCTGCGTGGCAAGGCCGACCTGCGAGAACAGGCGCTCCGACCCACACCCCGGAAAGTAGAAAACCGCCTCGGTTTCCGACGTGGTCGCCTTCGGGTTGCGGATGATCGGCACGTAGTCCGCATCCTCGATGTCGAGCAGCGCGCGCGCCGTCTTCTTCGGCAGGTTGCCCGGCATCTTCTTGTTGATGAAGTGGATCACCTGCTCCTTGACCGGTGCCGGGCCGAGCGTGGCCGGCGGCGCCGAGGTCTGCTTCTTCGCGAGGCCGCGCAGCAGGTCGTTGGCCAGGCGCTGCGCCTTGAAGCCCACGCCCACCATGCCCGCGCGCACCGCCTTGATGGTCTGCGGATTGGTCGCGTTGAGGAAGAACATCGCGGCCGCGTTGCCTGGGCGGAAGCTCTTCTGCCCCATCTTGCGCAGCAGGTTGCGCATGTTCATCGACACGTCGCCGAAATCGATCTTCACCGGGCACGGCGTGAGGCACTTGTGGCACACGGTGCAGTGGTCGGCCACGTCCTCGAACTCCTCCCAGTGCTTGATGCTGATGCCGCGCCGGGTCTGCTCTTCGTAGAGGAAGGCCTCCACCAGCAGCGAGGTCGCGAGGATCTTGTTGCGCGGGCTGTAGAGCAGGTTGGCGCGCGGCACGTGCGTGGCGCACACCGGCTTGCACTTGCCGCAGCGCAGGCAGTCCTTCACGCTGTCGGCAATGGCGCCGATGTCGCTCTGCTGCATGATCAACGACTCGTGCCCCATGAGGCCGAAGCTCGGCGTGTAGGCGTTGGTCAGGTCGGCGTGCAGCGTCTGAGCCTGGCCTGCCGGCGCACGCAGCAGCTTGCCCTTGTTGAAGCGGCCTTCGGGGTCGACTTTGGCCTTGTATTCGGTGAACGGACGCAGCTCCTCGTCGCTCAGGAATTCGAGCTTGGTGATGCCGATGCCGTGCTCGCCCGAGATCACGCCGTCGAGGCTGCGTGCCAGAGCCATGATGCGCACCACCGCGGCATGCGCGGTCTGCAGCATGTCGTAGTTGTCGCTGTTGACGGGGATGTTGGTGTGCACGTTGCCGTCGCCCGCGTGCATGTGCAGCGCGACCCACACGCGGCCCTTGAGCACCTGCTTGTGGATGGCCGCGCATTCGGCAACGATGGGGGCGAACTCCACGCCGCTGAAGATTTCCTGCAGCGGCTGGCGCAGCTGGGTCTTCCAGCTGGCGCGCAGGGTGTGGTCCTGCAGCTGCGGGAACAGCGTGTCGACGTCGCGCAGCCATTCGGCCCAGAGCGCGCGCACGCCCTGCACCAGCGCGACGGCCTGCGCCACGCGGTCTTCGAGCAGCTCGGCCGCCGGGATTTCATGCGCGTCGTCGGTCTTGCCCAGCGGCAGGTTGCCGCGCAGCAGGAAGGCTTCGAGCGCGTCGGTGAGCGCGAGCTTGTTCTGCAGCGACAGCTCGATGTTGATGCGCTCGATGCCGTCGCTGTACTCGGCCATGCGCGGCAGCGGGATCACCACGTCCTCGTTGATTTTGAAGGCGTTGGTGTGCTTGCTGATGGCGGCCGTGCGCTTGCGGTCGAGCCAGAACTTCTTGCGCGCCTCGGGGCTGATGGCGACGAAGCCTTCGCCGCTGCGCGAGTTGGCGATGCGCACCACTTCCGAGGTGACGCGGGCCACGTCATCGGCGTCGTCGCCGGCGATGTCGCCGAACAGCACCATCTTCGGCAGGCCGCCGTGCTTCTTCGACTTGGTGGCGTAGCCCACGGCCTTCAGGTAGCGGTCGTCCAGGTGTTCGAGGCCGGCCAGCAGCACGCCCGAGCGCTTCTGCTCGGCGAACATGAAGTCCTTGATCTCGACGATGCTGGGCACGGCGTCCTTGGCATTGCCAAAGAACTCCAGGCACACGGTGCGCGTGTGCGCGGGCATCTTGTGCACCACCCAGCGGCAACTGGTGATGAGACCATCGCAGCCCTCCTTCTGGATGCCCGGCAGGCCCGAGAGGAACTTGTCGGTCACGTCCTTGCCGAGGCCTTCCTTGCGGAAGGTGCGGCCCGGAATGTCGAGGCGCTCGGTGCGCAGCTTCGTCTTGCCGTCGGCCGCGTAGTACTGCAGCTCGAACACGGCGCTCTCGGCGTCATGGATCTTGCCGAGGTTGTGGCCGATGCGAGTGACTTCGAGCCATTCGGCCTGCGGCGTCACCATGCGCCACGAGGCGAGGTTGTCGAGCGCGGTGCCCCAGAGAACGGCTTTTTTGCCGCCGGCGTTCATGGCAACGTTGCCACCGACGCACGAGGCCTCGGCCGAGGTCGGATCGACGGCGAACACGAAGCCCGCGCGCTCGGCCGCATCGGCCACCCGCTGGGTGACCACACCGGCTTCGGTCCAGATGGTGGGCACCTGGGCTTCGAGGCCGGGCAGCGAGACGTGTTCGACCTCGGTCATCGCCTCGAGTTTCTCGGTGTTGATGACCACGCTCTTCCATGTCAGCGGGATGGCGCCGCCGGTGTAGCCGGTGCCGCCTCCGCGCGGGATGATGGTCAGGCCCAGCTCGATGCAGCCCTTCACCAGCAGCGCCATCTCGGCCTCGGTGTCGGGGCACAGCACCACGAACGGGTACTCCACGCGCCAGTCGGTGGCGTCGGTCACGTGCGAGACGCGCGACAGGCCGTCGAACTTGATGTTGTCCTTGGCCGTGAGCCTGCGCAGCGCGCGCGTGGCCTTGCGGCGCAGGGCGGCGACCTCGCGGAACTTGGTGTCGAACGCGGCCACCGCCTCGCCCACGAGGCCGGTGAGTTCGCCCACGAGCTGGTCGCGCGGCAGGTCGCTGTCGGGGGTGCGGCGCTTCTGCACCTCGGCCAGGCGGTGCCGCAGGGCATCGACCAGCTGGCCGCGGCGGCGCGGGTTGTCGAGCAGGTCGTCGACGAGGTAAGGGTTGCGCTGGACGACCCAGATGTCGCCGAGCACTTCGTAGAGCATGCGCGCCGATCGGCCGGTGCGGCGCTCGGCGCGCAGGGTCTGGAGCAGTTCCCAGCCGCGCTCGCCCAGCAGGCGAATCACGATCTCTCGGTCGGAGAAGCTGGTGTAGTTGTACGGGATCTCGCGCAGTCGTACGGGCTCTGCGGCCTGTGACAACAGCGTATTCAACGCAGTCGGAGCATTCATCGGGTGGGGCCCTTGGCCAGGCGCTGCGCGCCCATGTAGCCGGGGGGATGATTTTAGGGCAGGGCTTGGGGTCTTGCCTTGGGGTCCTGGCGTTGTCCTTGTGCCAGGGGCGTCGCGCGGGCTGGGCCGTACCGCATACCGGACGCCTGTCGTGGCTTTGATGCCGCTGCCCTCACCCCAACCCTCCCCTGGAGGGAGAGGGAGCAAAACCGGGAGCGGGCTCCAAGGAAAGGGGCACAGCACCCAGCGCCGTACCCGGGGAAACCCAAATCAGAACAGCACGCGGCTGCGGATCGTCCCGCTCACCTTCGCCAGCTTCTCCAGCGCCAGGTCGGAAGAAGCCGCGTCGATGTCCATCACCACGTAGCCGATCTTCTCGTTCGTCTGCAGGAACTGCGAGGAGATGTTGATGTTGTTGTCCGAGAAGATCTTGTTGATCTCGGACAGCACGCCCGGCACGTTGCGGTGGACGTGCAGCAGGCGGTGCTTGCCCGGGTGCGCCGGCAGCGCCACCTCCGGAAAGTTGACCGAAGAAGTCGAGGTGCCGTTGTCGCTGTACTTGACCAGCTTCTCGGCCACTTCCAGCCCGATGTTGGCCTGGGCCTCCATCGTCGATCCGCCGATGTGCGGCGTCAGGATCACGTTGTCCAGGCCCCGCAGCGGCGACAGGAACTCGTCCTTGTTGGTGCGCGGCTCCACCGGAAACACGTCGATGGCGGCGCCCAGCAGTTTCTTGCTCTTCAGGGCCTCGGCCAGCGGCTCGATCTCGACCACCGTGCCGCGCGAGGCGTTCAGCAGGATGGCGCCCGGCTTCATCGCGGCGATCTCGGCCGCGCCGATCATCCACTGCGTGGCCTGGGTCTCGGGCACGTGCAGCGTCACGATGTCGCTCTGCGCCAGCAGCTGGTGCAGCTCGCGCACCTGGCGCGCATTGCCCAGCGGCAGCTTGGTGACCACGTCGAAGAAGGCCACATGCATGCCCAGCGCCTCGGCCAGCACCGACAGCTGCGCGCCGATCGAGCCGTAGCCCACGATGCCCAGCGTCTTGCCGCGGATCTCGAACGCGTTGTCGGCCGACTTGAGCCAGCCGCCGCGGTGCGCCACCGCGCTCTTTTCG
Organism: Variovorax sp. 10L421; assembly: GCF_056395365.1. NCBI lineage: Bacteria > Pseudomonadati > Pseudomonadota > Betaproteobacteria > Burkholderiales > Comamonadaceae > Variovorax > Variovorax sp. 10L421. The sequence continues at coordinate 58,307 of NZ_JBFTJJ010000007.1, read as the reverse complement.
GGCACTCCGCGCAGCAGCAGGATGGCTTCGGCCAGCACCAGCTCGGCCACCGAGCGGGTATTGGAGTAAGGGGCATTGAAAACGGCCACGCCGTGCTCGCGCGCCGCCTCGAGGTCGACCTGGTTGGTGCCGATGCAGAAGCACCCGGCGGCCACCAGCTTGTGGGCGGCTGCGAACACCTCGGCCGTCAGCTGGGTGCGCGAACGGATGCCCAGGAAGTGGACATCGGCGATCTTGGCCTTGAGTTCGGCGTCGGGCAGTGCGCCCGGCAGCGACTCGATGTTGGTGTAGCCGGCGGCGCGCAGCACCTCCACGGCCGAGGGGTGGATGCCTTCGAGCAAGAGGAACTTGATCCTGCTTTTGTCGAGGGAGGTTTTGCTGCTCATGGCGGTCTCGCGGAAGCCCCGGCCATGGCGACAAGCTAGGCCAGAAAAAGGGAGGGCGATGCTAGCATGGTGCAGCGCAGCATGCAGGGTTGTCGCCCGCGCCGGGCATGAGGCCAAAGGGGTTTCCCTGATTGGAAGAAAGCGGCGCTCCGTGCGCCAATGTGACGCGGCTGTGTCATGCACATGCCCTAGCATCCGCGCTTTCCATTTTCCCCTTCAGGAGTCTTCATGCGATTCAAGACGCTCGCGCTGGCATCGGCGTTGGCCGCCACCACGCTGTTCAACGTGGCGCAGGCCCAGACCGAGATCCAGTGGTGGCACTCGATGACCGCCGTCAACAACGAATGGGTCAACGACCTGGCCAAGCAGTTCAACGAGAGCCAGAAGGAATACAAGGTCGTGCCGACCTTCAAGGGCACGTACGACGAATCGATGACGGCGTCCATCGCGGCCTTCCGCGCCGGCAACGCACCGCACATCCTGCAGGTTTTCGAAGTGGGCACCGCCACCATGATGGCCAGCAAGGGCGCGATCGTGCCGGTCGGCCAGGTCATGAAGGACGCGGGCGAGAAGTTCGACCCGGCCGCCTACATCCCCGCCGTGGCCGGCTACTACACCGCCCCCAATGGCCAGATGCTGAGCTTCCCCTTCAACAGCTCGACCACCATCTTCTATTTCAACAAGGACGCCTTCAAGGCCGCCGGCCTGCCCACCGACAAGGCGCCGTCGACCTGGCCCGAAGTGGTCGCCGCCGCCGCCAAGCTCAAGGCCAGCGGCCACAAGTGCCCGTTCACCACGGCCTGGCAGAACTGGACGCAGGTCGAGAGCTTCTCGGCCTGGCACAACGTGGAGTTCGCGAGCAAGTCCAACGGCCTGCAGGGCCTGGACGCGCGCCTGAAGGTGAACTCGCCGCTGCACCAGCGCCACATCGAGAACCTGGCCAGCATGGCCAAGCAGGGCCTGTTCATCTACAAGGGCCGCGGCAACGTGCCTGAAGCCTCGTTCGTCTCGGGCGAGTGCGCCATGATCAACACGTCCTCGGGCTTCTATGGCAACGTGGCGAAGAACGCCAAGTTCGCCTACGGCCTGGCGCCCCTGCCCTACTACCCGGACGTGCCGGGCGCACCGCAGAACACCGTGATCGGCGGCGCCAGCCTGTGGGTCATGTCGGGCAAGAAACCGGCCGAGTACAAGGGCGTGGCCAAGTTCTTCAGCTTCATCTCGACGCCTGAAGTGCAGTCCGCCAGCCACAAGCGCACGGGCTACCTGCCCGTGACCATGGCCTCGTACAAGCTCACCGAGGACTCGGGCTTCTACAAGCAGAACCCCGGCACCGACGTGGCCGTGACACAGATGATCCGCAAGGTCACCGACAAGAGCCGCGGCATCCGCCTGGGCAACTACGTGCAGATCCGCGCCATCGAGGACGAAGAGCTCGAACAGGTCTGGAACGGCAAGAAAACCGCCAAGGAAGCCCTCGACGCCATCGTGACCCGCGGCAACGAGCAGCTGGAACGCTTCCAGAAGGCCAACAAGAGCTGACGATCGACAACCGGACCCCTCGCGTGTCCGGCTAACATCGCCCGCCCCCGTCCGCTCTTGCGCAAGAGCGGGCCGGGCGGGATTTTTTATGTAGAGGGTTCATGGAAAAACGCGTTTTCTTTCGCTCGGGCTGGTTGCCCTGGCTGCTGCTGGCACCGCAGATGGCGGTGATCCTCGTGTTTTTCTTCTGGCCGGCGGCACAAGCCATCCTGCAATCGATGCAGCAGCAGGACGCATTCGGCACATCCGTCGACTTCGTCGGGCTGCAGAACTTCAAGGACCTGTTCCACGACCCGGCCTATGGCGAGTCGTTCAAGACCACCGCCGTCTTCTCGGTGCTGGTGGCCACCATCGGCCTGAGCCTGTCGCTGACGCTGGCCGTCTTTGCCGATCGCATCGTGAGCGGGGGCATGTTCTACAAGACCATGCTGATCCTGCCCTACGCCGTGGCGCCCGCCGTGGCAGCCGTGCTCTGGGTCTTCATGTTCTCCCCTTCGCTGGGCGTGGTCGCCTATGCGCTCGGCAAGATCGGCATCGACTGGAACCACCTGCTCAATTCAAAGCACGCGATGACGCTGATCGTGATGGCCGCGGTGTGGAAGCAGATCTCGTACAACTTCCTGTTCTTCCTGGCTGGCCTGCAGTCCATTCCCAAGTCGCTGATCGAGGCGGCGGCCATCGACGGCGCGCGCCCATGGCGCCGCTTCTGGACGGTGCAGTTCCCGCTGCTGTCTCCCACCACCTTCTTCCTGCTGGTGATGAACGTGGTCTACGCGTTCTTCGACACCTTCGCCATCGTTCACGCGGCCACCGAAGGCGGTCCGGGCAAGGACACGGAAATCCTCGTCTACAAGGTCTATCACGACGGCTTCAAGGCGCTGGACCTGGGTGGCTCGGCCGCGCAGTCGGTCGTGCTGATGGTGATCGTGATCGCGCTCACCATCGTGCAATTCCGCTACGTCGAGAAAAAGGTGCAGTACTGACATGGTTGAAAGAAGAAGCACTCAGGGCGTCCTGGCCCACGTGGTGATGATCCTCGGCGTCCTGATCGTCGCCTTCCCCATCTACCTCGCCTTCGTGGCGTCCACCCACACCGCACAGGAAATCGTGCAGCGGCCGATGCCGCTGCTGCCGGGCTCGAACATGCTCGACAGCTACAAGGGCGCGCTCTTCGGCCGCGCGAGCAGCGCAGGCTCCAACGCCCCGGTGGCCCACATGATGTGGGTCAGCCTGGTGACGGCACTGGTCATCGCCATCGGCAAGATCGCCATCTCGCTGCTGTCAGCCTTCGCCATCGTCTACTTCCGCTTCCCCTTCAAGAAGATCTGCTTCTGGGCGATCTTCGTGACACTGATGCTGCCGGTGGAAGTGCGCATCCTGCCCACCTACAAGGTGCTGTCGGACCTGAGCATGCTGAACAGCTACGCGGGCCTCACGGTGCCGCTGATCGCGTCGGCCACGGCCACCTTCCTGTTCCGCCAATTCTTCCTGACCGTGCCCGAGGAACTCACCGAGGCATCGCGAATGGATGGCGCGAGCCCGATGCGCTTCTTCTTCGACGTGCTGCTGCCACTGTCGAAGACCAGCATTGCCGCGCTCTTCGTGATCCAGTTCATCTACGGCTGGAACCAGTACCTGTGGCCGCTGCTGGCGGTCACCAACGAGGACATGTACCCGATCGTGGTCGGTATCAAGCGGCTCATCGCCGGCGGTGACGGCCAGAACGAATGGAACGTCGTGATGGCCACCGCCATCCTCGCCATGCTGCCGCCCGCGCTGGTGGTTGTGCTGATGCAAAAGTGGTTCGTCAAGGGCCTTGTTGATACAGAGAAATAGGCTCGCCCCCAGGCTTCGCGCACTTCGTGTCGCTACGCCTTCCCCCCTACCGGGGGCACCACCAGCGGCCCGGCAAAGCCGGTTCCGCGGTGGTTTTGGAAATAACAGCGCCTCGTGGTCGAGGCCGAAATCGAGAAGAACATGGCTGCACTTTCCCTACGCAACGTCATCAAGCGCTACGGCCACGGGCCGAAAGCCAACCAGGTCATCCACGGCGTGAGCGCCGAGATCGCCAACCATGAATTCATCGTGATCGTCGGCCCCTCGGGATGCGGCAAGTCCACGCTGCTGCGCATGGTGGCCGGCCTGGAGGAAATCTCGGCCGGCGAGATCGCCATCGGCGGCAAGGTGGTGAACCAGCTCGAACCCTCCGAGCGCGACATCGCCATGGTGTTCCAGAACTACGCGCTGTACCCGCACATGAGCGTGTTCGCGAACATGGCCTACGGCCTGAAGATCGCCAAGGTACCGGTCGATGAGATCAAGGTGCGCGTCGACAAGGCCGCGAAGATCCTCGAACTCGGCCACCTGCTGGAGCGCAAGCCGCGCGAACTCTCCGGCGGCCAGCGCCAGCGCGTGGCCATGGGCCGCGCCATCGTGCGCCAGCCGCAGGTTTTCCTGTTCGACGAACCGCTGTCGAACCTCGACGCCAAGCTGCGCGCGCAGACGCGCCTCGAAATCCAGAAGCTGCACCGCGAACTCGGCATCACCTCGCTGTTCGTCACGCACGACCAGGTCGAGGCGATGACGCTGGCGCAGCGCATCATCGTGATGAACGGCGGCGTGATGGACCAGTTCGCGACGCCCGAAGAGGTGTACTCGCGTCCGGCGACCACCTTCGTGGCGAGCTTCATCGGCTCGCCGCCGATGAACCTGCTCAAGCATGCGCCGGGCGTGCGGCCCGGCCAGATCCTGGGCATCCGCCCCGAACACCTGAAGCTCGACGAGAGCGGCTGGACGGTGCAGGTCGAGCAGGTCGAGCTGCTGGGCGCCGAGCGCCTGGTGTACGGCCGCATCGGCGATGAGCAGATCATCATGCGCACTGACGAAGGCGACCATCCGCCGGTGGCAGGCGACACGGTGAAGATCGCCGCACGCGAAGACAAGCTGCACTGGTTCGACGCCGGCTCCGGCAAGCGCGCTGATTGATGCTCGCCCCCAGGCTGCGCGCACTTCGTGTCGCTTCGCCAACCCCCTACCGGGGGCGGCACCAGCGGCCCGGCAAAGCCGGTTCCGCGGTGCCCCACGAAGAAACCGGGGCCTCACTCAAAGAATGATCATGAATTCCTGGCCCTACCCCCGCTGGGTCGCGCATCGCGGCGCCGGCAAGCTGGCCCCCGAGAACACGCTGGCCGCGTTCCGGTTAGGCGCCTCGCACGGCTACCGCATGTTCGAGTGCGACGCCAAGCTCAGCGCCGACGGCGTGCCCTTCCTGATGCACGACGCCACACTGGACCGCACCACCAGCGGCCACGGCACCGGCGGCGCCCAGCCCTGGAGCGCACTGGCGCAGCTCGATGCGGGCAGCTGGCACTCACGCGCCCATGCGGGCGAACCGCTGCCCACGCTGGAGAACCTCGCGCGCTACTGCCTGGCGAACGGCCACCTGCTGAACATCGAGATCAAGCCGACGCCGGGCGTCGAGCGCGAAACCGGCGAGGTGGTGGCGCGTGAGGCTGCGCGCCTGTGGCAAGGCGCGGCCGTACCGCCGCTGCTCACGTCCTTCCAGGTCGAATCGCTGAAAGGCGCGCAAGCGGTGCAGCCAGAGCTGCCGCGCGGTCTGCTGCTCGACACGCTGTGGAACGGCTGGCTCGAAGCCGCGCAACAGTTGGGTTGCGTGGCCATCGTCTGCAATCACGCGCTGTGGGACGCCGCAGTAGTCGCGCAGGTGCACGGCGCCGGCATGCGCGCGCTGAGCTACACGGTGAACGACGAATGGGCGGCGCAGCGGCTGATCGGCCTGGGTACCGATGGCATCATCACTGACCGGGTCGACCTGTTCAGCCCGACCGGCTGAGGCGCACGTTTCTTACAGGCTCTTACCTCATGGCCGCTTCTATGATGCGGCCATGAATCGGACCTCTCGCCTGGCGGGCTTCGGCCTCGCCATCCTGCTGGCCCTGTCGGTGTGCGGCGCGTTCGCGCAGCCCGATGCCAGCATGAACGCCGGCACCGGCAATCCCAACAACAGCGCCAACACCGCCGCCGCGGCAGCCCCCGCGCCCACCGTGGCTGAACTGCGGGCGCAATTCAACAAGCTCACCGCCGACCCGGGCAAGGGCGGCGACGCCGAGGACGACCCGCGCAAGCAGATCGGGCAGATCAACGACATCGGCGCGCAGGCGGACAAATTCGTCGCCGCGCGCACCGGCGACCTCGCAGACCTCAACGCACGCCTGGGCGAGCTCGGCAACCCGCCCGCTGCCGGCAGCACCGAAGACCCCGGCATCACGCGCCAGCGCGCGCAGCTGACGAAGGAGCGCAACGCGCTCGACGCCGACATCCGGCTTGCGAAGCTTCTGTCCATCGACGTGCGCCAGCGCGGCGCCGACCTGGTCACGCAGCGGCGCGCACTGTTCGAGGCCCAGCTCACCGAGCGCGCGGCCTCGCCGCTCACCGAGGCCTTCTGGAACGACCTGCAGGAGGCCTGGCCCGACGACCTGGCACGGCTGCAGGCCATGGGCACGGCCCTCGGCAACGGCATCGAACAGGCGCTGGCACCCGCATCGCGCACGGCGGTGATCGCCGCGCTGATAGGCGCGCTGCTGTTGGCCTTCCTGGGCGTCTGGGGTGCCGAGCACCTGCTGGCGCGGCTCTCCATGCGGGTGCTGCCGGCCGGCAGGCTGCGCCGCTCGTTGCTGGTGATCGCCATCGTCGCGAGCCACGTGCTGCTGGTGGCGGTAGCCGCGCACGGCTTCGTGGAAGTGCTCAAGACCTACGCCACCTGGGACCCGCAGGCGCGCAAGGCGCTGCAATCGGCGGCGCAGGCGCTGACCTTCATGGCCTTCGTCATCGGCCTGGGCCGCGCGCTGCTGGCCACTTCGCGCCCCTCATGGCGGCTGCCGCCGATCCCCGACGCCACGGCCAGCCGGCTTGCCGCGCTGCCCTGGCTGGTGGCGCTGGTGGCGGCACTGGCCTGGACGCCGGCCGAGATCAATGCGCTGATCGACGCCAGCTTCGCCGCCGTGGTGACCACGCATGTGCTGACGGCGCTGGTGCTGACGGCCCTGGTGGGCACGGTGATCTACCGGCTCAAGGCGCTGCGCGCCGATGCGCCCGAGGCCGGCCTGCCCGAGCGGCCGATGTGGGTCGGCCTGCTGGTGGCGCTGATCGGCATGCTGATGATCGCCATCTGGGTGCTGGTGGCGCTGGGCTACGTGGCGCTGGGCAGCTTCCTGGCCTCGCAGCTGACCTGGAGCGGCATCGTGGCCGCTGCCTTCTACGTGCTGTTCAAGTTCGCCGACGACGTGTTCATGGCCAGCGTAGCCTCGCGCAGCACCTTCGGCCAGAAGCTGCAGAAGAGCTTCAGCCTCGCACCGCAGACGCTGGACCAGGCGGCCACGGTGCTGTCGGGCATCAGCCGCGTGGCGCTGTTCGTCTACATGCTGATCGCGCTGGCCGCGCCGCTGGGCACATCTCCGAGCGAAGTGTTCCAGCGCAGCGGCAAGCTCGGCACCGGCGTGAAGGTAGGCGAATTCCAACTGGTGCCGGGCGCGATCCTGAGCGCGGTGGCGGTGGCGGTGTTGGGCTTCATCGTCCTGCGCATCTTCAAGCGCTGGCTCACGCGCAGCTACCTGCCGAACACGCAGTTCGAGCCGGGCATGCAGAACTCGATCACCACGCTGCTGGGCTACGTGGGCGGCATCATGGTGATTGCGTTCTCCCTGTCGGCGCTGGGCATCGGCATCGAGCGCATCGCGTGGGTGGCGAGCGCGCTGTCGGTGGGCATCGGCTTCGGGCTGCAGGCGATCGTGCAGAACTTCATCTCCGGGCTGATCCTGCTGGCGGAGCAGCCGGTGAAGGTGGGCGACTGGGTGGTACTGGGCACGGCCGAGGGCGACGTGCGGCGCATCAACGTGCGCGCCACCGAGATCCAGCTTGGCGACCGTTCGACACTCATCGTGCCGAACTCGGAGTTCATCACCAAGACGGTTCGCAACATGACGCTGGCCAATGCCGAGGGCCGCGTGCTGATCCGCCTGCCGATGCCGCTGACCACCGACGCGCAGCGCGTGCGCGATCTGATCCTCGCGGCCTGCAGGGGGCACGAAGGCGTGCTGGAAACGCCGGCGCCGTCGCTCACGCTCGAGGGTATCGAGAACGGGCTGCTGATCTTCCAGGCGATCGCCTATGTGGCGAGCCCCCGGCTCGCGGGCGGCGTGCGCAGCGACCTGCTGTTCGTGATCCTCGACGAGCTCAGGAAAGCCGCGTTGCCGATGGCGACGCCGACCACCTTCATGATGGCGCCCTCCGAGCCGGCCGCGGCGGCGCCGGCACCCGCGACGTCCAACTCGCCGATCCCCGGCATGCCGACCTGAGCCTCGCTGCGGCGGCGGCGCCGCGGTGCACGCCGCCGCAGCCCGGAGTCGATCGGCCCTATCGGCGCCAGCCGCGCATCGCCAGCCACTGGACGGTGCCGCAGGCCACCACAAGCGCAGCGTAGGTCGCCATCATCCCGTCGCGCCCGAACACCACGAGGCCGATCACCGACACGCCGACACCCACGGCAAAGGTCAGCGCCCACTGCACCCACCAGCGCGGGACGCCGGCGCGCCCGCCGCCCAGGAACCGGCCGGCAAGAGCCAGCACCAGGGCCAGGAAGGCCGCCGGAGCGACGAAATTGAACAGGTGATCGAGGAGGGCCAGCAGGTCCATCGGAGGGAATTGCGCGTGCGCCGGGACATGCGGCGAAGGATATGGCTGTCATAGGGAAAGCCATTTGTCCCTCCGCAAGGCTCATGCGGCTGCTGATTTTATAATCACGGCCATGTCAGTCTGGGCTCTCGGCTTGAACCACACGACCGCGCCGCTCGACCTGCGCGGTCGTTTCGCGTTCGCGCTCGACCAAATCGCCCCCACGCTGCAGAGCCTGCGCAGTTCCTTTGCCTCCGGCCGCCACCCCCAGGTCGAGGCCGCGATCATCTCCACCTGCAATCGCACCGAGATCTATTGCGCCTCGGAACAGGCCGCACTCGACCACACCTTCGGCTGGCTGGCGCAAAGCGGCGGCGTGGCCCCGGCCCTGCTGCGATCGCACGCCTACACGCTTCAGGACGACGAAGCCGCCCGCCATGCCTTCCGCGTGGCCAGCGGGCTCGACTCGATGGTGCTCGGCGAAGCTCAGATCCTCGGCCAGATGAAAGATGCCGTGCGCGCGGCCGAAACCGCCGGCGCGCTCGGCAGCACGCTGAACCAGCTGTTCCAGCGCTCTTTCGCGGTGGCGAAGGAAGTCCGCACCGCCACCGAGATCGGCGCGCACTCCATCAGCATGGCCGCCGCGGCGGTCCGGCTCGCTGGCCAGCTCTTCGAAGACCTTCATCAAACGCGCGTGCTGTTCGTCGGCGCGGGCGAGATGATCGACCTCGCGGCCACGCACTTCGCAGCCAAGGAACCCAGGTCGATCGCCATTGCCAACCGCACGCTCGAGCGCGGCGAAAAACTGGCTTCGCGCTTCGGCGCCGAAGCGATGCGCCTGGCCGACCTGCCGGCGCGACTCGCCGAGTTCGACATCATCGTGAGCTGCACGGCGAGCACGCTGCCGATCATCGGCCTGGGCGCCGTGGAGCGCGCGCTCAAGGCACGCAAGCACCGCCCGATGTTCATGGTCGACCTGGCCGTGCCGCGCGACATCGAGCCCGAAGTGAAGGCGCTCGAGGACATCTACCTCTACACCGTCGACGACCTCGCACAGGTCGTGCAACAGGGCCAGGCCAACCGCCAGGCGGCTGTCGCGCAGGCCGAAGTCATCATCGACGCCGGCGTGCAGAGCTTCATGCACTGGCTGGGCCAGCGCGGCACCGTGCCGCTGATCCAGCAGCTCAATGCGCAGGCCGACGAATGGCGTGCCGCCGAGATGGCGCGCGCACGCAAGCTGCTGGCCAGGGGCGAATCGGTCGATGCCGTGCTCGAGGCCATGTCGCGCGGGCTCACGCAGAAGATCATGCACGGCGCCATGGCCGAACTGCACGCGGGCGATGCTGCCTCGCGCGAGCAGACGGCGCAGGCCATCTCGCGCCTGTTCCTGCGCAAAGAGCGTTAGCGACGCTCGTCGTCGCCAGGCCCGATCGGCCGCGGTCTTCATGCGCGCTGCCCTTTTGCGGCAGCACCTCCATATTTTTCGAGTCCCGTTCCTCCGTGAAATCCTTTCTGCGCCACCAACTCGAACGCTACGCCCAACGCCTCGGCGAGCTCGACTTCCTGCTCTCGCGCGAAGACATCATGAGCGACATGGCGCAGTACCGCACCATCTCGCGCGAGCATGCCGAAGTCACGCAGATCGCCGGCCGCTACGAGCGCTACAGGCAGCGCGAGGCCGACATCGCCGGTGCCAGGGAGATGCTCGACGACCCCGACATGGCCGAGATGGCAAAGGAAGAAATCGCGGGCGCCGAAGCCGAGCTGGTGCAGCTCGAAGAAGAACTGCAGCGCCTGCTGCTGCCGAAGGACCCCGACGACGCGCGCAACGCCTTCCTCGAAATCCGCGCCGGTACCGGCGGCGACGAATCGGCCCTGTTCGCGGGCGACCTGCTGCGCATGTACACGCGCTACTGCGAGCGCGCCGGCTGGCGCTGCGAGGTGGTGAGCGAGAGCGAAAGCGAGCTCGGCGGCTACAAGGAAGTGGTGATCCGCATCGTCGGCGACGAGGTGTTCGGCCACCTGCGCTTCGAGTCGGGCGGCCACCGCGTTCAGCGCGTGCCGGCGACCGAAACACAAGGCCGCATCCACACCAGCGCCTGCACGGTCGCCGTGCTGGCCGAGCCCGACGAAACCGTGGCCGTGCAGATCAACCCGGCCGACCTGCGCATCGACACCTACCGCGCAAGCGGCGCGGGCGGACAGCACATCAACAAGACCGACTCGGCCGTGCGCATCACGCACATCCCGACCGGCATCGTGGCCGAGTGCCAGGACGACCGCAGCCAGCACCGCAACAAGGCGAAGGCGCTGCAGGTGCTGTCGGCGCGCATCCAGGAGAAGGACCGCAGCGAGCGAGCGGCCAAGGACGCGGCCATGCGCAAGGGCCTGATCGGCAGCGGCGACCGCTCGGACCGCATCCGCACCTACAACTTTCCGCAGGGCCGGCTCACCGACCACCGCATCAACCTCACGCTCTACAAGCTGCTCGCGATCATGGAAGGCGACCTTGGCGACGTGCTCGACGCGCTGCGCGCCGCGCGTGAGGCCGAACAGCTGGCCGAGCTGGAATCGAGCCTGCCAGCGTGATGACCGCCGACGACCCGAAGCCGTCCACCGTGGCGCAGGCACTGGCCGCGGCCGTCGCGCTGGGCGTGGAGCGGCTCGACGCGCAGTTGCTGCTGCTGCACGCGCTGGGCCGGGCGCCGCATGACCGCGCCTGGCTGCTGGCGCACGACACCGATGCGATGCCCGACGCGGCGTGGGCCGCGCTCTGCGCGCAGTTGTCGCGCCGCCTCGCGGGCGAGCCGATCGCGTATCTGCTCGGCGAGAAGGAGTTCCACGGCCTCGCCCTGCACGTCGATCCACGCGTGCTGGTGCCGCGGCCCGACACCGAGACGCTGGTCGAATGGGCGCTGCAGTGCCTCGAAGGCCGTGTCGCCCCGCGCGTGCTTGATCTCGGCACGGGCAGCGGTGCGATCGCACTGGCCCTGCAACATGCCCGCCGCGATGCACAAGTCGACGCGGTCGACGCCAGCGCCGACGCATTGGCGGTCGCCCAGGCCAACGCGCAGCGCCTCGGCCTGCCGGTGTGCTTCACCGAAGCGAACTGGCTCGACGGCGCCAGCAGCGGCTACACGGTGATCGCGAGCAACCCGCCGTACATCGCCGCCGGCGACCCGCACCTGCCCGCCCTGCGCCACGAACCCGTTTCCGCATTGGTCGCGGGCGCCGACGGCCTCGACGACATCCGCCAGATCGTGCAGAACGCTCCCGGCCACCTCGCCGAAGGCGGCTGGCTGCTGCTCGAACACGGCCACGACCAGGCTGCGGCCGTGCGTCAACTGCTCGCCGCGCGCGGTTTCGCCGAAGTGCAAAGCCGCGACGACCTCGCCGGCATCCAGCGCTGCTCCGGCGGAATCTGGCGCACGGTGAAATAATCCCCCCAGCCCACTTTTCAGGAGTCCCCATGTCCGACGCCCAGCAACGCATCGACGACCTCGTCAAAACCAACGACCTCGTGCTCTTCATGAAGGGCAACGCCAGCTTCCCGATGTGCGGCTTCTCGGGCCGCGCGATCCAGATCCTGAAGGCGGTCGGCGTCGACACCCGAACGCTCAAGACCGTCAACGTGCTCGAAGACGACGGCATCCGCCAGGGCATCAAGGAATACAGCAACTGGCCCACGATTCCGCAGCTCTACGTGAAGGGCGAGTTCGTCGGCGGCTCGGACATCATGATGGAGATGTACGAATCAGGCGAACTGCAGCAGGTCATCGGCGGCGGCGCAGCCTGATTCCACGGGACCCGCAATGAGCCACGATCACGCGGATCACGGCCATTCGCATGAAGAAGGCGAGTCGGCCTGGAAGCACGATGGCGTGCGCGTGATCGCGGCCAACCAGCTCGACGCCAACACCGCCCAGACGCCCGGCATGAACCGGGCAGCGGCCATCAACTTCGCCCGCGTGGGCGCGCAGAAGCTCTGGGCCGGCACCGTGACCATCCACGCCGACGCCAAGACCGGCGCCCATCACCATGGGCATCTCGAATCGGTGATCTACGTCGTGCGCGGCCGGGCCCGCATGCGCTGGGGGGAAAAGCTCGAGTTCACGGCCGAGGCCGGACCGGGCGACTTCATCTACGTGCCGCCCTACGTGCCGCACCAGGAGATCAACGCCAGCGCGACCGAGACGCTCGAATGCGTGCTGTGCCGCAGCGATGGCGAAGCGGTGGCGGTCAACCTCGACATCGAACCCGTCGAAAAGCCCGAATCGGTACTCTGGGTCGACCCCACGCATCCGCAGGGCGGGGTCTGAGCACTTTTCGGGTGTCGAGTCATGGCACCATGGTGGCCGTCTTCGACGTGCCACCATGACCCTGACCCAAAGCCTGCTCATCATCGCCATGCTGATCGCGATGAGCGCGTTCTTCTCACTTGCCGAAATCACCCTGGCCGCCTCGCGCCGCCTGCGCCTGCGCCAGATGGCCGACGAGGGCGACCCCCGGGCCGAGAAGGTGCTGCGCGTGCAGGAGCAACCCGGCCACTACTTCACCGTGGTGCAGATCGGCCTGAACGCGGTGGCGATCCTCGGCGGCGTGGTCGGCGAGGGCTCGCTCAGCCCCTACTTCGCGGTGTTCTTCGAGAAATGGCTGAGCGTCGAGGCCTCCGCCAACGCGGCCTTCCTGTGCTCGTTCGTCATCATCATCGCGGTGTTCCTGGTGTTCGCCGACCTGTTCCCCAAGCGGCTGGGCATGAGCAACCCCGAGCAGTTGGCGGTGCGCATGGTCGGGCCGATGCAGGTGCTGATCACCACCTTCAAGCCTCTGGTGTGGTTCTTCACGCGCTGCACCGACCTGCTTTTCAAAGTGCTCGGCATGCCGATGGCGCGCGACGACAAGATCACCTCGGCCGACATCCTCGCGATGACCGAGGCCGGCGCACGGGCCGGCGTGCTCGCGGTGCGCGAGCAACAGGTGATCGCCAACGTGTTCGAACTGGAGACGCGCCTGGTCAGCAGCGTGATGACGGCGCGCGACAGCATCGCCTGGTTCCTGCACGACGACCCCGAGACGGTGCTGCGTGCGCGCATCGTGGCCGAGCCCTACTCGGCGTATCCGGTGTGCGACGGCGACATCGACCACGTGCTCGGCTACGTCGATGCCAAGGACATGTTCCAGCGTGTGCTGAGCGGCCAGCCGCTGGCCTTCGACCAGGGCCTGCCGCTGCACAAGGCGCTGGTGATTCCCGATCGCCTGTCGCTCACCGAGGTGCTCGAACAGTTCCAGCAGGCGCACGAGGACTTCGCGATCATCGTCAACGAATACAGCCTCGTGGTGGGCGTGATCACGCTCAACGACGTGATGAGCACGGTGATGGGCGACCTCGTCTCCATGCCCGACGAGGAGCAGATCGTGCAGCGCGACGAGAACTCGTGGCTGATCGATGGCATCACGCCCATCCAGGACGTGCAGCGCGCACTGCACATCGACGAACTGCCTCACTCGGAGGAGTACGAGACGCTGGCCGGCTTCCTGATGGTGATGCTGCGCCGCGTACCCAAGCGCACCGACAGCGTGACCTGGGGCGGCTACACCTTCGAGGTGATGGACGTGGACAGCTACCGCATTGACCAGGTGATGGTCACGAAGGGCTCGGCCACTGCCAAGGCGCCGGCCGGCTGACGGAGGCTCAGCCTGCGGAGGCGGGGTCCTTCTCGCGCTCGCGCTCCCTGTCGTTGAACACCCAGAGCCGCTGGTTGGCAAATACCGCGTTCGGGTACGGCGACTTGCCGCGGCTGCCGTTGTAGCGACCCAGCGTCATGTACAGGTCGCCGTTCTCGCGGTCGAGGTAGTGGCGAAGAATGACGCAGCCGAAGCGCAGGTTGGTCTGCATGTGAAACAGCTTGGCCGGGTCGGCGTCGCCGATCACGCGCGTCCAGAACGGCATGACCTGCATGTAGCCACGCGCACCGGCGCTCGACACCGCGAACTTGCGGAAATTGCTCTCGACCTGGACGAGCCCGAGCACCAGGCTCACGTCGAGCCCCGAGCGCTTGGCTTCGTACCAGGCGGTCTGCAGGAATTCGATGCGCGATGGCGCGTCGGCAACCTTCTTGCGCAGCCGCTCGCTCATCTCGCCCAACCAGCGCAGGTAGGCGAGCCGGGCCTCGGTGTTCGCGAACTGGGGCACCGGCGGTGCCTTGTTGTGGATGGCCGAGCTGAGCGCGGTGCGCACCGAGTCGATCAGCGGCTCCTCGATCTGCGCACCGGCCAGGGCGGTCTGTGGCAGCGACAGCATGGCGAGGGCGCTTGCCGTCACGGCGCCGCCCAGGCACTGGCGTCGCGAGAGGCCGCCCTCCACGCTCATTTCGCGAGCTTGCCGGTGATGAACTCCGCAATGCCGGCCGCAGGTACCTTGGTGGCCGCCGTGTCACGGCGGTGCTGGTATTCGAGCTGGCCTTCCTTCAGACCGCGGTCCGAGATCACTACGCGGTGCGGCACGCCGATGAGCTCCCAGTCGGCGAACATCGCGCCGGGGCGCTCGCCGCGGTCGTCGAGCAACACGTCGACGCCGGCAGCGAGCAGTTGCTCATACAGCGCTTCGGCGGCCACCTTGACCTCAGGGCTGCGGTCCATGCCGATCGGGCAGACCACCACCGTGAACGGTGCCAGCGCGTCGGGCCAGATGATGCCGCGCTCGTCGTGGTTCTGTTCGATGGCCGCCGCCGGCAGGCGCGTGATGCCGATGCCGTAGCAGCCCATCTCGAGGAACTGCGGCTTGCCACCTTCGTCGAGGTAGGTGGCGTTCATGTCCTTGCTGTACTTGGTGCCGAGCACGAACACGTGGCCGACCTCGATGCCGCGCTCGATGGCCAGCACGCCCTTGCCGTCGGGCGAGGCGTCGCCGGCGATCACGTTGCGCAGGTCGGCGACCAGGTCGGGCTCGGGCAGGTCGCGGCCCCAGTTGACGCCGGTCATGTGGAAGTCGATCTCGTTGGCGCCCGTGATCCAGTCGGCCATCACGGCCACCTCGCGGTCGGCCACCATCCTGACGGGCTTCTTGAGGTTCAGCGGGCCAAGGTAGCCTGGCTTGCAGCCGAAGTGCTCGTCGATCTCGGCCAGGGTCGCGAAGCGAAAGCCCTTGTCCAGGCCTGGCAGCTTGCCGACCTTGATCTCGTTCATCTCGTGGTCGCCGCGCAGCAGCAGCAGCCAGACCTGCGAGCCCTTGGGGTTGCCTGCGTCGTCGACAATGTCGGTGGCCAGCACGAGCGACTTGACCGTGGTCGACAGCGGCACGCCGAGCAGCACTGCAACGTCTTCGCAGGTGGCCTTGCCCGGAGTGGGCGTCTTCTCGAGCGCCTTGGCGGCGGCAGGGCGCGGGCCGGCCGGGGCCAGGGCCTCGGCCTTTTCCATGTTGGCGGCGTAATTGCTGTCGGGGCAGTAGACGATGGCGTCCTCGCCCGTGGCGGCGATCACCTGGAACTCTTCGCTCAGGTCCCCGCCGATGGCGCCGCTGTCGGCCGCCACGGCGCGATAGCGCAGGCCGAAGCGGTCGAAGATGTTGCGGTAGGCCTGCGCCATGACCTGGTAGCTGGCCTTGGCCGCGTCGAGGTCGCGGTCGAAGCTGTAGGCGTCCTTCATGATGAATTCGCGCCCGCGCATCAGGCCGAAGCGCGGGCGGCGCTCGTCGCGGAACTTGGTCTGGATCTGGTAGAAATTCTTCGGCAGCTGCTTGTAGCTGCGGATTTCCTGGCGCGCGATGTCCGTCACCACCTCTTCGCTGGTCGGCTGGATCACGAAGTCGCGGTCGTGCCGGTCCTTGATGCGCAGCAGCTCGGGGCCCATCTTCTCGAAGCGGCCGGTCTCCTGCCAGAACTCGGCAGGCTGCACCACGGGCATCGTCATCTCGACGGCGCCGGCGCGGTTCATCTCCTCGCGCACGATGGCTTCGACCTTGCGGATCACGCGCAGTCCCATGGGCATGTAGGTGTAGATGCCCGTGCCGAGCTTCTTGATCATGCCGGCGCGCATCATGAGCCGGTGGCTCGCGACCTCGGCGTCAGCGGGCGCTTCCTTGAGGGTGGAGACAAAAAATCGGGAAGCTTTCATCGGGATTGCGGTGATGGATTCGCTGGATTCGAAGTTTGGAAGTGGGGGACTGCTCCCCCGGAGAGACCCTGAGAGCCTGGCATCGGCAGCTTGCCGACGGCAACCCGGCATGCATAATCGACTCAGTTCAAAAATTGGGGTTTGATTATGCTCGACCGGGACGGCTTCAGGCCCAACGTCGGCATCATCCTGCTCAACCAGAGAAACCAGGTTTTCTGGGGCAAACGCATACGCACGCATTCCTGGCAGTTTCCGCAAGGCGGCATCGACCGCGGCGAAAGTCCCGAGCAAGCCATGTTCCGGGAACTGCACGAGGAAGTGGGGCTCCATCCGGAGCACGTGCGCATCGTGGCCCGTACCCGCGACTGGTTGCGCTACGAGGTGCCGGATCGGTTCATCCGCCGTGACGCACGGGGCCACTACAAGGGCCAGAAACAAATCTGGTATTTGCTGCAACTCACCGGCCACGACTGGGATCTCAACCTGCGTGCCACCGACCATCCCGAATTCGACGCCTGGCGCTGGCATGACTACTGGGTGCCGCTCGACGTGGTCGTCGAGTTCAAGCGCGGCGTCTATGAGATGGCGCTGACCGAGCTTGCTCGCTACCTGCCACGGCAGGATTTCCGCAACCGCTTCCTGCGCAGCAACGTGCGCGCCCGAGAATTCGAGCGCCATTCGCTGGACGCCGGGGCGCCTCCCGGACTGGACCTGCCGCCCGGCGGCAGTTTCGATCCGCATCCCGACATTCCTTCTGCGAGCGATGAACCTCCTGTCCACGACAACAAAGCGCCGTTCCTTCCGACGCAACGCTGAACGCGTCCTTCTTCTGGCCTGCTTCGGCATCCTTGCGGGATGCGCCTCGGGACCGCACGACACGGACAATCCCGACTGGGCCCAGGGGGGCATGCCGCTGCCGCCCAAGCGCTACGAGACGGACAAGGAGTGGGAGGAAACCGCAACGCCCCCACCGCCGGCCTTCAGCGAAAGCCGCCTGCTGCCGATCGAAATGCCGCCGTACATGAGCTTGAAGTTCGGCATCGACCCGAACACGATCGCGATCACGGGCGACGGCATCGTGCGCTACGTGGTGGTGGCGCACAACCGCAATGGCGGCGCCGTCAATGCCTTCTATGAAGGCGTGCGCTGCTCGACCGCGGAAATGAAGAGCTATGCGCGCTACAACAACGGCGCCTGGCAAGACGTCGCCAAGCCCGAGTGGAAGCGCCTGAACGACCTGAATTCGAGCTACACCCGGGCGCTGTCGCGCCAGGCCCTGTGCCGCGGCAATGCGCCGCGCGCCTCGATCGGGGAAATGGTCCAGAACATACGCAACCCGATACGGGAAGTGCAGTAGTCAATCCATCAACGGGGCCTTGCGCCCCGTTGTTGTTTTCATCAGTTGGGCATCAGCACCATGTTGTCGCGATGGACCATCTCCGGTTCCGCGACATAGCCCAGCAGGCGCTCGAATTCGCTCGAGGGCTTGCGGCACAGCAGGCGCGCTTCCACGCTCGAATAGTTGGCCAGGCCCCGGGCCAGTTCGACGCCATCGACGTCGCGCACCGCAATCACGTCGCCGCGCGAGAACTCGCCCGAGACGCTGGTCATGCCGATCGGCAGCAGGCTCTTGCCTTCGGCCCGCACCTTGGCGGCAGCGCCCGCGTCGACAACGACGGCGCCGCGCAGTTGCAGGTGATCGGCCATCCAGCGCTTGCGGGCCTGGTGCTTGGCTGTCTGCGCCACCAGTAGCGTACCGATGGACTCGCCTCGCGCCAGGCGCAGCAGAGCATCGGACTCGCGCCCCCAGGCGATGACGGTGGAGGCGCCCGAGCCGGCCGCGCGCTTGGCCGCAAGAATCTTGGTGATCATTCCGCCGCGGCCGATGCTGGAGCCGGCGCCGCCCGCCATGGCCTCGAGCGCCGGGTCGCCGGCGGCGGCTTCGTGCACGAACTTCGCGTCGACGTCCTTGCGCGGGTCGGCCGTGTACAGGCCCTTCTGGTCTGTGAGGATGACCAGTGCGTCGGCCTCGACGAGGTTCGCCACGAGCGCGCCGAGCGTGTCGTTGTCGCCGAACTTGATCTCGTCGTTGACGACGGTGTCGTTCTCGTTGATGACCGGCACCACGCCCAGCTTGAGCAGCGTGACCAGCGTCGAACGGGCATTGAGGTAGCGCTCGCGATCGGCCAGGTCGGCATGGGTCAGCAGCACCTGCGCACTGCCTATCTCGTTTTCGCGCAGCTTGGTTTCGTACATCTGGGCCAGGCCCATCTGCCCCACAGCCGCGGCGGCCTGCAGTTCATGGACCTCGTGCGGCCGGGTTCGCCAGCCGAGACGCTTCATGCCTTCGGCGATCGCTCCGCTCGACACCATGACGACCTCGCGACCCTCGCGCACCAGCGCGGCCAGTTGCCGGCACCATTCGCCGATGGCTGCCTCGTCGAGGCCGCGCCCCTCGTTGGTCACGAGGCTGGAGCCCACCTTGACGACGATACGGCGGGCATCCCGCAAGGCTGTGGATCCGGAGTTCGAGGTCATTTTGCGGTGAATGCTGCGAGGTTGCTTTTGTCTGTCTATCTGTCCGTTGGCAGCATCACGGGCAATGCTGCGGTGCCGCTAAGCGCCCTCGGGAGGCAGCGGCGTGAAGCGCGGGTCGACGACCACCGGCGCATGCTCGGCCACCTGCTGCGCCTTGACCTGCTGATAGATGGCCTGCACCAGATGTTCGCAGCCTTCGCGCGTGAGCGCCGAGATTTCGAACACCGGCCCCTTGAAGCGCAGGCGCTTCACGAAGTCCTTGACGCGCGCTGCGCGTTCTTCGGCCGGCACCATGTCGAGCTTGTTGAGCACGAGCCAGCGCGGCTTTTCGTAGAGTGCGGCGTCGTACTTCTTGAGCTCGCCGACGATGGCCTTGGCCTGTGCCACCGGGTCGACGTTGTCGTCGAACGGCGCCATGTCGATCACATGCAGCAGCAGGCGCGTGCGCTGCAGGTGCCGCAGGAAGAGATGGCCCAGGCCTGCGCCCTCGGAAGCGCCTTCGATCAGGCCGGGAAGGTCTGCCACCACGAAGCTCTGCTCCGGGCCCACGCGCACGACGCCCAGGTTCGGGTGCAGCGTGGTGAAGGGATAGTCCGCGATGCGCGGGCGGGCGTTCGAAATCGCGCTGATCAGCGTCGACTTGCCTGCGTTCGGCATGCCGAGCAGGCCGACATCGGCCAGAACCTTGAGTTCGAGCTTGAGGCTGCGCTTCTCGCCGGGCCAGCCCGGGGTCTTCTGGCGCGGCGCGCGGTTGATGGCGCTCTTGAAGCGCATGTTTCCGAAGCCGCCGTCGCCGCCCTTGGCGATGGTGATGACCTCGCCCTCCTTCAACAGCTCGAACAGCACTTCGCCCGTTTCGGCGTCGGAGATGATCGTGCCAACCGGCATCTTGAGCGTGATGTCGTCGCCAGCGGCACCGAACATGTCGGAGCCCATGCCGTGCTCGCCGCGCTTGGCTTCGTGCCGGCGCGAGTAGCGAAAGTCGACCAGGGTGTTGAGGTTCGAGTCGGCCACCGCGAACACGTGGCCGCCACGGCCGCCGTCGCCGCCGTTGGGGCCGCCGAATTCCTTGTACTTCTCATGACGGAACGACACGCAGCCGTTGCCGCCATCGCCCGCGGCGATGTCGATGAAGGCTTCGTCGACGAACTTCATGGGATGTCCAGTTTACAAATGAAGAAGCCCCGGCAATGCGGGGCCTCGGGCAGTTCGAAGTGACTCGAGGCTTACGCCGCGGGGGTCACGTTGACCGTGTGCTTGTTGAGTGCACCCTTGTGACCGAACGACACGTGGCCGTCGACCAGGGCAAACAGCGTGTGGTCCTTGCCCACGCCGACGTTCACGCCGGGATGGAACTGGGTGCCGCGCTGGCGCACGATGATCGAGCCTGCGCTGATCAGTTCGCCGCCGAAAGCCTTCACGCCGAGCATCTTGGGCTTGGAATCGCGCCCGTTTCGCGTTGAGCCGCCGCCTTTTTTCTGTGCCATGGAATGTGCTCCTTAGCCGGCGATCGCGCCGATTTGCAGTTCGGTGAACTGCTGGCGATGGCCTTGACGTTTCTGATAGTGCTTGCGACGGCGCATCTTGAAGATGTGCACCTTGTCGTGCTTGCCGTGCGACAGTACCGTGACTGTCACCGTTGCGCCGGACACCAGGGGCGTGCCAACCTTGATTTCAGCGCCGTTTCCGACGGCCAGAACCTGGTCGATCACGATTTCCTGGCCTACGTCCGCAGCAATCTGTTCTACTTTAATTTTTTCGCCGGAAGCAACGCGATACTGCTTGCCGCCGGTTTTTATGACCGCGTACATGTAAACCTCTTAGAAATGAGTCTCCGCAGCGAATTCCGCAGAGCCCAAGATTATAGCGCGGTTTGTGCTTGCTAACCACTCCCGACCCGAAGCGCTCCCGGCAAACCGTGGCGGCTCCCTATAATTTGCGCCTTCCGGCCCTTCCCCAGCCTGGGTCGCCCTCATCCTCCGCAGCGCTCCGCGCCTCCGCTTTGCCAGTTCCCGCCGCCGACACCTCCCCCACCGCCACCGTGCTGGACCTGATTGCCGGCGACATGGTCGAAGTCGACCGTGTGATCGCCCGCCGCCTCGACACGGGCGTGCCGCTGGTCAGCCAAGTTTCAAGATACATCATCTCGGCTGGCGGCAAGCGCCTGCGGCCGGCGCTCCTGCTGCTGATGTCGGGCGCCTTGGGCTATACGGGCGAGCAGCGCTTCAATCTGGCGGCCGTCGTGGAGTTCATCCACACAGCCACCCTGCTGCACGACGACGTGGTCGATGAATCGACCCTTCGGCGCGGCCGGGCGACTGCCAACGAATCGTTCGGCAACCCGGCCAGCGTGCTGGTCGGCGACTTTCTCTATTCGCGCGCGTTCCAGATGATGTTGGATGCCAACAACATGCGCGTCATGCAGATCCTGGCCGAAGCAACCAACGTGATCGCCGAGGGCGAGGTGCTCCAGCTGATGAACATGCACGACGCATCGCTGGATGAGGCCGCCTATCTGCGCGTGATCCGCTCCAAGACCGCGAAGCTGTTTGAAGCCAGCACCCGCCTGGCGGCCGTGCTGGCGGGCGCCACCGCCGAAGTGGAGGAAGCCTGCGCCACTTACGGACAGGCGCTCGGCACCGCCTTCCAGGTGATCGACGACGTACTGGACTACGCGGGCGATGCCAACGAGACAGGAAAGAACGTCGGCGACGACCTGCGCGAAGGCAAGACCACGCTGCCGCTCATCTTCGCGATGCAGCACGGAACCCCGGCGCAGAGCGAACTGGTGCGCGCCGCCATCCAAGCGGGCGACACCGCCCAGCTGGGCAAGATCGTCGAGATCGTGCGCGAAACCGGCGCCCTTGCTGCCTCGCGCGCCGCCGCCGCCGCCGAGGCACAGCGAGCAATTCATGCATTGAAGGACCTCCCGTCCAATTTGCATGCTTCAGGTTTGCTACAATTGGCGGCTCAGTTGCTTGAGCGACGTGCCTGAACACCTCACCTGAGTTGGCATCTAGGACGATTTCTCTTTTTTCTTGCAACCATCGGGGTGTAGCTTAGCCTGGTAGAGCGCTACGTTCGGGACGTAGAGGCCGGAGGTTCGAATCCTCTCACCCCGACCAGCCATTGGCTGGCATAAATAAATGGCCATGCCTGTTGCTGTGTAGCGATTTACAGCAAAGGACTGTTCAGCGATGATCGTGAAGCATTTTTTCACATCTTTTTCATCCGTTGAATGGCCGCAGCCGAACTTCCAGTTAAAGAAACCTCGCAGATTGCCCTCCCAGGGCTTGCACGCGCCCTGGTGTCGGCAGGCAAGCTTCCTGCCAGGGTGGCCGAGGACATCTACCAGAAGTCCCTGAGCGGCCGCACCAGCTTCATCGCGGAGCTGACCGGCTCTGGCGCCGTCTCGGCCGCCGATCTCGCCCACACCCTTTCCACCGCCTTCGGCGCCCCGCTGCTCGACCTCGACGCAATCGATCCCCAGCGCCTGCCCAAGGACCTGCTCGACCCGAAGCTGTGCCATGCGTACCGCATCGTCGTCCTCAGCAAGCGCAACAACCGTCTGATTGTTGCAACAGCCGACCCCTCGGACCAACAGGCGGCAGAGAAGATCAAGTTCGCTTCCCAGATGGGCGTCGACTGGGTCATCGCGGAATACGACAAGCTGTCGCGAATGATCGAAGCCGCCGCCGTCAGTGCAGCGGAAACGATCAACAACATCGTCGGCAGCGAGTTCGAGTTCGACGACGTCACGGCCGACACCTCGGGCGACAGCAACGAGCAGGCGGTCGCCGAAGTCGAAGACGCGCCGGTCGTGCGCTTTCTCCACAAGATGCTGCTCGACGCGATCGGCATGCGCGCATCGGACATCCATTTCGAGCCCTACGAGCACCAGTACCGCGTACGGTTCCGGATCGACGGCGAGCTGCGCGAAATCGCCAGCCCGCCCACCGTCATCAAGGACAAGCTGGCGTCGCGCATCAAGGTCATCTCGCGGCTCGACATCTCGGAGAAGCGCGTGCCGCAGGACGGCCGCATGAAGCTCAAGATCGGGCCCGATCGCGTCATCGACTTCCGCGTGAGCACTTTGCCCACGCTGTTCGGCGAGAAGATCGTCATTCGTGTCCTTGACCCCAGCAGCGCGCGCCTGGGCATCGACGCTCTGGGCTACGACGCAGACGAAAAGGAACGGCTCCTTCACGCCATCGGCCGGCCCTACGGCATGGTCCTGGTGACCGGTCCCACGGGCTCCGGCAAGACGGTGTCGCTCTACACCTGCCTGAACCTGCTGAACCAGCCGGGCGTCAACATCGCGACGGCGGAAGATCCGTCGGAAATCAACTTGCCCGGCGTCAACCAGGTCAACGTCAACGAACGGGCGGGACTGACCTTCGCGGCCGCACTGCGCGCCTTCCTGCGGCAGGATCCGGACATCATCATGGTCGGCGAAATCCGCGACCTCGAAACCGCCGACATCTCGATCAAGGCCGCGCAAACGGGCCACCTGGTGCTCTCCACGCTGCACACCAACGACGCGCCGACGACGCTCACGCGGATGCGCAACATGGGTATCGCGCCGTTCAACATCGCATCGAGCGTGATCCTGATTACCGCGCAGCGCCTGACCCGCCGGCTGTGCACCCTCTGCCGCATGCCGGCCGACGTTCCGCGCGAAACGCTGCTCGACGCAGGGTTCAGGGAAGAAGATCTGGACGGCACCTGGAAGCCCTACCGCCCCGTCGGCTGCTCCGCCTGCAACGGCGGCTACAAGGGCCGCGTGGGCATCTACCAGGTGATGCCGATCTCGGAAGCCATCCAGGAAATCATCCTGCGCGACGGCAGCGCGCTCGACATCGCTCAGCAGTCCGAAAAAGAAGGCGTGCGTTCGCTGCGCCAGTCGGGTCTGCGAAAAGTCATGCAAGGTCTCACTTCGCTGGAAGAAGTGGTGGCCTGCACCAACGAATAACGAACACACACTGAGAACCGGAGATCGAATGGCAACAGTGGCATCCACCCGCTCCCAGCCCACGCACAAGGAATTTGTCTTCGAATGGGAAGGCAAGGACCGCAACGGCAAGGCGGTGCGCGGCGAACTTCGGGCCGCCGGCGAAAACCAGGTACAGGCTGCACTGCGCCGCCAGGGCGTGCTCGCCTCCAAGATCAAGAAGCGCCGCATGCGCTCCGGCAAGGCGATCAAGCCCAAGGACATCGCCATCTTCACGCGCCAGCTGGCGACCATGATGAAGGCCGGCGTGCCCTTGATGCAGTCCTTCGACATCGTCGGGCGCGGCAATGCGAACGCGAGCGTGGCCAAGCTGCTCAACGACATCCGCAGCGACGTGGAAACCGGCACCTCGCTGTCGGCCGCCTTCCGCAAGTTCCCGAAGTATTTCGACAACCTCTACTGCAACCTGGTGGAGGCCGGCGAAGCGGCCGGTATTCTGGAAGACCTGCTGGACCGCCTTGCCACGTACATGGAGAAGACCGAGGCGATCAAATCCAAGATCAAGTCGGCGTTGATGTACCCGACCTCGGTGGTGGTCGTGGCCTTTGTGGTGGTCGCGATCATCATGATCTTCGTGATTCCCGCGTTCAAGCAGGTGTTCACCTCGTTCGGGGCCGACCTTCCCGCACCAACGCTGTTCGTGATGGCCATGAGCGAATTCTTCGTCTCGTATTGGTGGCTGATCTTCGGCGGCATCGGCGGCGGCCTCTACTTCTTCATGCAGGCGTGGAAGCGCAACGAGCGCGTGCAGAAGGTCATGGACCGCCTGCTGCTTCGCATTCCGATCTTCGGCACCTTGATCGAGAAATCCTGCGTTGCACGCTGGACACGAACGCTTGCGACGATGTTCGCGGCAGGCGTCCCCCTCGTCGAAGCCCTCGACTCGGTGGGCGGCGCCTCGGGCAACAGTGTCTATGGCGACGCCACGGCGAAGATCCAGCAGGAGGTTTCCACGGGCACCAGCCTGACCTCGGCCATGACCAACGCCAACCTGTTCCCGTCGATGGTGATCCAGATGACCGCGATTGGCGAGGAATCGGGCTCCATCGACCACATGCTGGGCAAGGCCGCCGACTTCTACGAATCGGAAGTGGACGACATGGTCGCGGGCCTCTCGAGCCTGATGGAACCCATCATCATCGTGTTCCTCGGCACCATCATCGGCGGCATCGTGGTGTCGATGTACCTGCCCATCTTCAAGCTCGGCCAGGTCGTCTGATGCTCGTTTCGAGGGAGTTCGACACCGCGTTCGCCGGTGTGCTGGGGCTATTGATCGGCAGTTTCATGAACGTCGTCATCTACCGCACGCCAGTGATGATGTATCGCGACTGGCTCGCCGATGCCGTTGCCAACCTCATGCCGTCGAAGGATGCGCCCTCGCTGTGGTCGCTGGCCTTCGGTCCAAAGGTGTCGCCTCCCGCGGGGCTGGAAGCGGCTGCCGACAAGGCCGCCGCAGTCCTCGAAGCGCAGCCCCCTTTCGACCTGACCCGTCCCGCATCGCGCTGCGGAAACTGCGGGCACAAGATCCGCTGGTACGAGAACATCCCCGTGCTGAGCTATCTCGTGCTGCGCGGGCGCTGCGCGTCTTGCAAGACTTCGATCAGTCCTCGCTACCCGCTGGTCGAACTGGTCACGGGCGCGCTGTTCGCGCTCTGCGCCTGGCGTTTCGGCATCACGCCGACCGGGGTGCTCTGGGCCGCATTCGGCGCCCTGCTGATCTGCCAGTTCCTGATCGATTTCGACACCCAGTTCCTGCCCGACTCGCTCAACTACCCCCTGCTCTGGCTCGGCCTGGTCGGTGCGGCCATGGGCTGGACCGGCGTGCCGCTGAGCTCCGCCGTCTGGGGTGCCGTGTTCGGCTACCTGAGCCTCTGGCTTGTGTACCATGGCTTTCGCCTGGTTACGGGCAAGGAAGGCATGGGCTATGGAGACTTCAAACTGCTCGCCGCGCTGGGCGCCTGGCTCGGCGCCGACTACCTCATCGCGATCATCCTCGTCTCTTCTCTGGTGGGCGCGGTGATCGGTGTGACGCTGCGCGTCGCCGGCAAACTGGCGCACAAGGACATTCCCATCGCCTTCGGCCCCTTCCTGGCCGGCGCGGGCCTCGTCTGCCTCGTGGCGGGCCCCGAAATCGTGAGGCAATGGATTCCGTTCGCCTTTCCCCTCGGCGCACTGATCCATTGATACACCGCATGGTGCGGCGCATCGGCCTGACGGGCGGCATCGGCAGCGGCAAGAGTACCGTCGCGGGGCTGTTGGTTGCCCAGGGGGCGGTGCTGGTGGACACCGACGCCATCGCGCGGGCCATCGCGCTCCCGGGCGGCATTGCCATGCCGGCCCTCGAAGCCGCTTTCGGCGCCGAAATCATTGCCCCCGACGGCGGCCTGGACAGGGCCGCCATGCGGCAGATCGTGTTCGCGGATGCAGGCGCCAAGGCCCGCCTCGAATCCATCCTCCACCCCTTGATCGGCGCCGAAACGCAGCGCCTGGCCGCGGCCGCCGGCGAGGACGCGGTCGTCGTGTTCGATGTTCCCCTGCTCGTTGAATCCGGCCGCTGGCGCGCCCTCGTCGACCGGGTGCTGGTGGTCGACGCCACCGAGGAAACGCAGCTGAAACGCGTCGTCGCACGCTCGGGTTGGGCACCCGAAGCGGTCAAGGCGGTGATTGCCCAGCAGGCCACGCGCCCGGCACGCCGGGCCGCCGCCGATGCGGTCATTTTCAACGAGTCCCTGACGCTGGAGGAACTCGGCCAGCAGGTTCAAGGTCTCTGGGAACGGTGGATTCGGGCAGGCACGCGATAATTTGGCGTTGACGCCGCGACGGCTACACGACGACCACGTCAAACGGCGCACGCCTCAGCGCCCCTCACGATGCTTTTCAATTCGTATTCCTTCATCTTCGTTTTCTTCCCGCTGGTCCTGATCGGCTTCTTCCTGATCGGTACGCGCAGCCCCCGGTCGGCGGCGGGTTTCCTGGCACTGGCATCACTGTTCTTCTACGGGTGGTGGAGCGTCAAGGCACTGCCCCTCCTGCTGGGGTCGATCTGCATCAACTACTGGTTCGGGCTGCGGCTGACGCCTTCTCCGGGCCGCGAGGACAAGCATCGCAAGGCCTTGCTGATCATCGCGCTGGTGGTCAACCTCGGGGTGCTGGCCGTCTTCAAGTACGCCAACTTCTTCCTGGAAAACGTCGATGCCGGCTTGGCGGCTGCGGGCTTCTCGCAGATCGATCTGGTGCACATCGTGCTGCCGATCGGCATCTCGTTCTACACGTTCACGCAGATCGCCTTTCTGGTCGACTGCTGGCAGGGCAAGGTGCACGAGCGCAGCTTTGTCCACTACGCGCTGTTCGTGACCTACTTCCCGCACCTGATCGCGGGCCCGGTGCTGCATCACGCGCAGATGATGCCGCAGTTCAACAATCCGGCCACCTACCGGTTCAACGCGAACAACGTGGCGCTCGGACTGGGCATCTTCGTCTTCGGCCTGGCCAAGAAGATGCTGATCGCCGACCCGCTGGGGCAGTACGCCGACATGATGTTCAAGGGCGTGCACGAAGGCGTGATGCCCTCGCTGTACACGGCCTGGTTCGGTGTGCTGGCCTACACGCTGCAGATCTATTTCGACTTCTCGGGCTACTCCGACATGGCGGTGGGCCTGTCGCTGTGCGTGGGCGTGCAGCTGCCGCTCAACTTCAGGTCGCCCTACAAGTCGACCAACATGATCGAGTTCTGGCGGCGCTGGCACATCTCGCTGTCGACTTTCCTGCGCGACTATCTCTACGTGCCGCTCGGCGGCAACCGCAAGGGCCCGGCGCGGCGCTACATCAATCTCTTTCTCACGATGCTGCTGGGCGGCCTGTGGCACGGCGCGGCCTGGACCTTCGTCATCTGGGGTGCACTGCACGGCGCGTACCTGATGGTCAACCACTTCTGGAACGCGAAGGTCCGGCGCGACAAGACCGGAAGCACGGTGCTCGGCCGCGTGGCCGGCTGGTTCATCACCTTCCTGTGCGTCATGATCGCCTGGGTTGTGTTCCGGGCCGACAGCATGACGGCCGCCGTCGAGATCTACAAGGGCATGCTGGGCCTGCACGGCGCGCCCGTGTCGGCCTTCAGCGAGTTCCGCGTGCCGTTCCGCAAGCCCGAGTTCTTCCAGACCGTCTTCGCCGGCCTGGTGATCTGCCTGGCGCTGCCGCCCACCATCACGCTCGACCGCTGGATTCCCAACGTCGCGGGCCTGGCCGGACGCCCCCGCCTCCAGCGCCTGGCCACCTGGGTCACGGGCCTGGGCTGCGTCTATCTTTTTGGCCTGTGCGTGTCGAAGTTCGGCAGCTACAGCCCGTTCCTCTATTTCCAGTTCTGAAATGAATCTCCCCCAGGCTTCGCGCACTTCGTGTCGCTTCTCCTACCCCCTCGCCGGGGGCGACGCCGGTGGCCCGGCAAAGCCGGTTCCACGGCGTCCCGCGAATGGAGCATGCCCGGTTCATGCGCTGGAGACCATTCGGAGTGCAGTGGAGAGCTGAGATGGAAGACACGAAATCGGCCAGGACCTGGCTTCGCATCTTCGCCGCGGGCTACCTGGTGTGCTGCGCGCTGCTGGTCGCCAGCCTCTTCACCCCCGTTCCCTACGGCGACCTGACCCGCATCGGCCGCATCTCGGAGCGCGAATTCGGCTGGCAAGTGCCACCGCCGCCGATTCCCGACGCCGACGTCAAGACCTGGCCAATCAACGAATCCGACATCCTGGTGATCGGCGACAGCTTCTCCGTGCGCTACGCCTGGCAGGCGTCCCTCGTGGGCGCAGGCTACAAGATGACGACCACCCACTGGGACAATCTCGGCGGCACGCTGTGCGACGACTTCCCGGGCTGGCTCGAGAAGTCGGGCTTCAAGGGCAAGGTCGTGATCGTCGAGAGCATCGAGCGCCTGCTGCAGGACCGCATCGAGAAGTCCGAGAGCTGCAAGGCGATGAAGCACGCCTTCAAGCCGACGCCGCCGCCGTTCGAGAACCCGGCCAGGCCCGCGCCCGGCTTCCAGCTCAACTGGGACGCCCAGCTGCTCAGCGGCTGGTTCACGTACCACAACACCAAGGCCATCCTGGCCTCCGACAGCTGGACCAACACGCCCGAGCGCTGGGGCCCGCTGATCGACGCGCGCGTGGTGCCCGATGGCTGCAAGCAGTTCAGCCACCGCGCCTGCGACAAGCTGCTGATGACCGCCGAAGACCGTGTCAACGCGGCGCTGACAGCCGAGTCCGCGCAATTCATGAAGCGCTTCGAGCGCACGGCCGCACCCTACAAGGTGATGTGGATGGTCGTGCCCAACAAGACCACCGTGTATTTGCAACAAAACCATGCCGATGCATTCCGCGCCGCATTCAACCCGCAAAATATCGGGCCGGACCTGTTTGCGCTGGCCGAGCAGAACCGATTCAAGGTGAAGGATCTTTTCCCCGCCAACGAGACCCACGTTTCGACCCGGGGTTACATTCTTTTTGGGCAGCGTATGCTGGAGGCTGTGCGCGAGGTGTTCCCGCCACCGGTCGCCAAATCGCAATGAGCCCGAACCCGACGTGAAAAACCGATACGCGTGATCCTCTACGAGTACCCCTTCAACGAGCGCATCCGCACGTACCTGCGGCTGGAGCACCTGTTTCGCCGCCTCGGCGAGCTGGTGCCCGCTGAATCGCCGCTGTCCCATCACTACGCCCTGGTCACGATCTTCGAGATCATGGACGTCGCCGCGCGCGCCGACCTCAAGGCCGACGTGCTGCGCGACCTCGACAAGCACAAGAACGTCTTCAACAGCTACCGGGGTAATCCGGCCATCGCCGAGGCCGTGCTCGACCAGGTCGTCGGCCAGCTCGAAGGCAACTTCACCGCCCTCAACAGCGTGGCCGGCAAGGCCGGCCAGGCGCTGACCGAGAACGAGTGGCTCATGAGCATTCGCAGCCGCGCCGGCATCCCGGGCGGCACCTGCGAGTTCGACCTGCCCGCCTACTACGCCTGGCAGCACCGCCCCGCCGCCAGCCGCCGCGCCGATCTCGAACGCTGGTCGAACACCCTCTCACCGCTGGCCTCGTCGATCTACCTGCTGCTCAAGCTGCTGCGCGACGCCGACGTGCCCTACAAGGTGATCGCCAGCAATGGCCAGTTCCAGCAGAACCTGCCGCAGGGCCGCAGCTTCCAGCTGCTGCGCCTGCGCATCGACCCCAAGCTCGGCCTGATCCCTGAAATCAGCGGCAACCGCCTCATGGTCTCGGTGCGCCTGATGCACCACGACGCGGACGACCGCCTTCATCAAAGCTCGAACGACGCGCCCTTCGAGCTGACCCTCTGCGCATGACAACGCGGTTGAACAGCAAGGGCGAGCGGATCGTCCGCTGCCCCACATGCGGCGGCGACAGCATCTACGCGCCGAGCAACGCCTACAGGCCCTTCTGCAGCGCGCGCTGCAAGGGCGTCGACCTGGGCGCCTGGGCCAGCGAAGAATTCCGCATGCCGGCCGAAGCGCCGCCGGACGACGAGCCTTTCGGCGACCCGAAGATCCAGTAGGCCGCCGCAGGGCTACTTGCCGCCGGCGTCCTCGTCGAGCAATGCAGGGTCGATGTACGTCGCAAAGCTGCGTGCATACCTGGGCCGGAGGTGGCCGATGTCCTTGTAGGCCGGCGACCCGTCGTCGGGCATGCTGCGAATGCACTGGCCATCGGCGCACAGGCTCGCAAAAGGCTCGATGACCCGTGCGCCGTTGGCCTCGGCCACCTGCTTCAGCCGCGCGTTGAGCACGGCCTGGTCTTGCGGCATCGGGGCCTTGAGCTGTCCGCCGGCGGCCGTCATGCCTCCGAGCCGGCTGCCCTGGATCTGCTTGAGCGGATCGAAATCCATCCCGACCGGATTGCCGAGCACGAGGTAGACCGTCTTGTGCGCCGACAGGCGCTTCAGCACCTCGCCCAGCGACTTCAGCGACAGCTCGATGCCGTCCCCGTTGAGGAACGGGTGCACGGCCTTCCGGTCGTCCAGGAAGTAGTTCACCGTGGGCCCGGCGCCGGTGAAATAGCAGCTCCAGCAGCCCCCGATCACCACCGAATCGATGTCCGGCTTGAGCGCCAGGTCGAGCACGGCCTGGCGCCGCTCCTCGCACCCCGTGTCGGCGCTGCTGAACAGGCCGGGCACGGGCGGGCACGAGCCCTTGGTCGCAAAGTACACCGTGCGGGCCCTGCCGGGCTGCGTGCGCACCAGCTCGAGCGCGCGCGGTGCGTATTGCTCGACGTGGCTGTCGCCGATCAGCAGCACGTTGTGCCTGCCGCTGCCGGCGCGGTAGACGAACTGCCCGCCCAGCGCGGTCTCCTCGAAGCCGCCGTAGTAGTTGTCTTCGCGCGTCGCGTCGGCCACCGCCTGCAGGGCCTGGCTGTCGTTGCGCGGAGGAGGCGTCCCCAGGAAGACCAGCGCGCCGGCCAGCGCCAGCGCCGCGCCGCCGCCCGCGAGTCCGCGCAGCATGCCTTGCGAGAGATGAAGCTTGACGAAGCGTTCCAGGAAACGATAAGTGGCCCAGGCCAGCACCACTGCCGCCACCACCAGCACGATGCGCACCTGCAGCGGCGGCTCCCCGCCCGCCACGATGCGCGCATACGAAAGCAGCGGCCAGTGCCAGAGGTACAGCGGATAGCTGATCAGCCCGATCCACACCATGACGCGGTTCGACAGCAGATACCGGTTGAGCACGCCGTTGGGACCGGCGGCGATGCAGCTCACCGCGCCCAGCACCGGCAGCAGCGCCCACCAGCCCGGAAACGCCTTGGTGCTGCGCGTCATGAAGAGGCCGAGCACGATCAGGCCCATGCCGACGACGGACTGCACATGCTTCGTCCACGGACGCGGCTGCGCCGAACCATTGCTGGCGGCCTGCAGCCGCATCGCCGCCAGCAGGCCGCCGGCCATCAGCTCCCACGCACGCGACAGCGGCGAATAGAACGCCGCCGCGCGGTGCGGCTGCACGGTCAGCACGTTGACCAGGAACGAGATCACCGCCACCGCCAGCGTCACGCGCAGCATCGGCCAGCGCCTGCGCCAGGCCAGCCCCAGCAGCAGGGGCCAGAAGATGTAGAACTGCTCCTCGATGCCCAGCGACCACAGATGCAACAGCGGCTTGGTCTCGGCCGTCGCATCGAAGTAGCCCGCCTCACCCAGGAAGACGAGGTTGGCAAAGAAGGCGGCCCCGCCGGTGGTCTGCTTGCCGAGCTGCGAGAACTCGCCCGGCAGCAGCACATACCAGCCGAAAGCCAGCGTCGCGAGCAGCACCAGCACCAGCGCAGGAAAGATGCGCCGGATGCGCCGCGCATAGAAATCGCGGTAGCTGAAATCGCCCGCGGCCAGGCTCTGCAGAAGAATGGTCGTGATCAGGAAGCCCGAGATCACGAAGAAGATGTCGACCCCGATGAAGCCGCCCGGCAGCAGGCTCGGAAAGGCGTGGTACGCCAGCACCGAGCCCACCGCGATGGCACGCAGGCCGTCGATGTCGGGGCGGTACTTGGGATGCATGGTTGGCGAAGGCCCGCTCAGCGCGACGGCTGCTGTGCGGCAGGCGCGGTGCGCACCGTGCGGTCGAAGTAGCTCGCCTCTTCCCGGGTGTAGCGTGGGCGCAGGTGGTCGGCGTCCTTGTAGGCGGGCGAACCGTCGGGCATCGTGCGCAAGCACTGGTCGGCCTTGCACAGCACCGCCATGGCGTCGATGGCTTCGGCCCCGCTCGCGGCTGCGATCGCGCGCAGCCGGTCATTGAGCTGCTTCTGGTCGGCCGGCAGCGGCGCCGTCGGCGTCGAGGTCATGACCTCCATGTGCGTCAGGCGGCTGCCCTCGATCAGGCGCTTCGGCGAAAACTCCGTGCCGGCAGGGTTGTCGAGCAGCAGGTAGACCTTCTTGTGGCGCGCCAGCTCGCGCAGCGTGGACTCCATCGAAGCCAGCGAACGCTCGATGCCGTCGCCGTTCTGGAACGGGTGGATCTTGTTGCTGCTGTCGCGGAAGTAGTAGTCGGTGGCGCCCTGGCCGACGAAGTAGCAGTTCCAGCAACCGCCGATCACCACCGAGTCGACCTCGGGGCCCAGCGCATAGGCCAGCATCGCGTCGCGCCGCTCGGCGCAGCCGATGTTCTTGTCCGCGTACACGCCGGGCACCGCGGGGCAGGCGCCCTGGGTCGCGAACCAGGCCGACTTGCCTTCCATCGCCAGCGTGCGTGCGAGTTCCATCACGCGCGGCGCGTACTGCTGCACGTGGCTGTCGCCCAGGAACAGCACCCGCCTAGGCCCGCCACCGACCTTGTAGATCAGTTGCTCGCCGATCTGGTCGAGCTTGAAGCCCCCGTAGTAATCGGCGTCCAGCGTGGCGTTGGCCACGGTCTGCAGCTTGGGGCTGCTGTTGCGCGGCTCGGGCACGCCCAGGAAGATGGCGGCGCCCGCCACGGCCACCAGCACCATGCCGGCGCCCAGCGCCTTCAACGTGCCTGCACCCGGACGATTCCTCGCGAAGCGCTCCACGAAGCGGTACGTCGCCCAGGCCAGCAGCACGCTCGCCACCAACGCGGCGGCGCGGTAGGCCGGCACCGGATGCAGCGGATCGGCTTCCACGATGCGCACGAACGCCAGCAGCGGCCAGTGCCACAGGTACAGCGGATAGCTGATGAGGCCGACCCACACCATCACGCGGTTCGACAGCAGGTACCTGTTCAGCACGCCGGCCGGCCCCGCCGCGATGCAGCTCACCGCGCCCAGCGTGGGCAGCAGCGGCCACCAGCCCGGGAACGCCTTGTTGCTGCGGATCATCACCAGACCGAGCACGATCAACCCGACGCCCAGCACCGACTGCACATGGCTGCGCCATGCGCTGGGCGCCGGCGGGCGCAGCCGCATGCAGGCCAGGATGCCGCCGACCATCAGCTCCCAGAAACGGGAGGCCGGCGAGTAGAACGACGCCGCCGGCAGCGGGTGCACCGTCGCCACGTTCACCACGAACGAGACCGCCGCCACCGCCAGCACCACGCGCACGATCGGCCAGCGCTTGCGCCATGCGAGCCCAAGCAGCAGCGGCCAGAAGATGTAGAACTGTTCCTCGATGCCCAACGACCACAGGTGCAGCAGCGGCTTGGTTTCGGCGGCCGTGTCGAAGTAGCCCGATTCACCCCAGAACACCAGGTTGGCGACGAACGTCGTGCCGCCCACGGACTGCCTGCCCAGCTCGGCGAACTCGTCGGACAGCAGCAGGTACCAGCCGGCAAGCAGCGTTGCCAGCAACACAACGATCAGTGCCGGAAAGATCCGCCGGATGCGCCGCTCGTAGAAGTCGCGGTAGGTGAAGTCGCCCGCCGCGAGGCTTTGGAGAATGATGGTCGTGATCAGGAAACCCGAGATCACGAAGAAGATGTCGACCCCGACGAAACCGCCCATCAGCGCCTTCGGGAAGGCGTGGTAAACCAGCACGGAGCTCACCGCGATGGCGCGCAGCCCGTCGATGTCCGGACGGTACTTGGGGTGCATCAATCAGGAAGCCGGCGCGACAACCGGCGGCGCCACGAACGGCAGGCCACGCTCTTCGCACAGCCATTGCAGCACCGGGAAGGCACCCGGCAGCACCGGCGCCACCTCCAGCGGCAGCTGTTGCCAGGCCATCTGCTGGCCCTCGCGCATCTCGAACTCGCCGCTCCAGGCCGTGACCTTGCACCAGTGCAGGCGCACCAGCGCATGCGGGTAGTCGTGCTCCGTGACCTTCCAGACTTCGGCGCCGTCGATGGTGATGCCGAGCTCTTCATGCAGCTCGCGCCGCAATGCCTGTTCGACCGTCTCGCCCGCCTCGATCTTGCCGCCGGGAAACTCCCAGTAGCCCGCATAGGCCTTGCCTTCGGGCCGGGTCGAGAGCAGCAGTGCGTCGTCGGACAGGCGGATCAGCACGCCAACCGCGACCTCGGTGTGCTTGCGCGCTTCGGTCACGCGTTGCTCCGGCCCGCGTAGTCGCGCGCGAACTGGTAGGCCACGCGGCCGCTGCGCGAGCCGCGCTCCAGCGCCCAGACCAGCGCCTCGGGCCGCGCGGCCTCGATGGCAGCCTTGTCCACGCCGAACGACGAGAGCCACTGCGCGACGATCGCCAGGTACTCGTTCTGGCTGAAGGGATAGAAACTCACCCAGAGGCCGAAGCGCTCCGACAGGGAGATCTTTTCCTCGATCACTTCGCCCGGATGCACCTCGCCATCCTCGGTGTGGGTGTACGAGAGGTTGTCCTTCATGTACTCGGGCAGCAGGTGGCGCCGGTTGCTGGTCGCGTAGATCAGCACGTTGGGCGTCGAGGCCGCGATCGAGCCGTCGAGGATCGACTTGAGCGCCTTGTAGCCCGGCTCGCCCTCGTCGAAGCTCAGGTCGTCGCTGAACACGATGAACTTCTCGGGCCGCTGCGAGACCACCTCGACGATGTCGGGCAGGTCGGTCAGTTCGGCCTTGTCGACCTCGATCAGGCGCAGGCCCTGCGGCGCGTAGGCCTGCAGGCAGGCGCGGATCAGCGACGACTTGCCCGTGCCACGCGCGCCCGTCAGCAGCACGTTGTTGGCCGGCTTGCCTTCGACGAACTGGCGGGTGTTGCGCTCGATCTTTTCCTTCTGGACGTCGATTTCCTTCAGGCTGTCGAGTGCCATCGCGGCCACGTGCTTCACGGGCTCGAGCACGCCGTGGCCCGAGCTGCGGCGGCGGTAGCGCCAGGCGATCGACGCGTTCCAGTCGGCGGGCGCGGCCAGGGGCAGCGGCAGGATCGACTCGATGCGGCCGATCAGCTGTTCGGCGCGCTCGAGCAGCTTCTGGAACTGCTCGTTCATCTGCGCCCGCCCGGCCGTCCGAAGGGCGTAGAGCGCCCCCTCGGGGGGCAGCGACGACACGAAGTGCGGAGCGTGGGGGTCATCAGGATCTGTAGTCGGCGTTGATCGTCACGTATTCGTGGCTGAAGTCGCAGGTCCACACGGTCTCGCTGGCATTGCCGCGGCCCAGGCCGATGCGCACAGTGATCTCGCTCTGCTTCATCACGCGCTGGCCGTCTTCCTCGCGGTACGACGGGTTGCGCCCGCCCTTGACCGCCACGTGCACGTCGTCGAGGAACAGGTCGATGCCGGTCTGGTCGAGGTCGGCAATGCCCGCGTAGCCCACAGCCGCGAGGATGCGGCCCAGGTTCGGGTCGCTGGCATAGAAGGCCGTCTTGACCAGCGGCGAATGCGCCACCGCGTACGCCACCTGCCTGCACTCGGCAGCGTCCTTGCCGCCGTCGACCTGGATGGTGATGAACTTGGTCGCGCCTTCGCCGTCGCGCACGATGGCCTGCGCCAGCTGGCGAGCCACATTCTGCATCGCGGCCACCAGCGCTTGGCCATCGGCCGAGTCGAGCGAGGTGATGGGGGCGTGCGCCGCCTTCTGCGTGGCGATGACCACGAACGAGTCGTTGGTCGAGGTGTCGCCGTCGATGGTCACGCGGTTGAACGAAGCATCGGCCAACAGCTTGGCCAGCGGCTGGATCAGCGAGGGATCGATCTTCGCGTCGGTCGCCATGAAGCCCAGCATGGTCGCCATGTTCGGGCGGATCATGCCGGCACCCTTGCTGATGCCGGTGATGGCGACCGTGGCACCGCCGATCTGCACCTGCTGGCTGAAGGCCTTGGGGATCGTGTCGGTGGTCATGATGCCCTCGGCCGCGCGCGCCCAGTGGTTCGCATCGGCATCGGCCAGTGCGGCCGGCAGGCCCGCCTCGATGCGGTCGACGGGCAGCGGCTCCATGATCACGCCGGTGGAAAACGGCAGGATCTGCTCGGGCGCGATCTCCAGCTTGCGCGCGAGCGCAATGCAGGTGGAGCGCGTGCGCATCAGGCCGTCTTCGCCCGTGCCGGCGTTCGCATTGCCGGTGTTGATCACCATCGCGCGGATGCCGTAGTTCGCGGCCAGGTGGTCGCGGCAGACCTGCACCGGCGCGGCGCAGAAACGGTTCTGGGTGAACACCCCGCCGACCGCCGAGCCTTCGTCGATCAGCACGACCGTCAGGTCCTTGCGGTTGGCCTTTCGTACGCCTGCTTCGGCCACGCCGATGCGGACGCCGGGCACCGCGAACAAGGCGGCAGGATCGGGAGCGGACAGGTTCACTGGCATGGCGATTTCTCTAACGAATGGGTTGCGGGGTCAGCTGAGCTTGCCGTGGCACTGCTTGTACTTCTTGCCACTGCCGCAGGGGCACGGATCGTTGCGGCCGACGCGCGCGAAAGCCGCGGCCTCCGCGCTGAGCGCGCCCAGGCCGGCAGCCGCGATGCGGCGCTGGTTTTCCTCGTCTACGCGGATCTCGACCTCGCCCGTCTCGGTCGGTGCCGAGTAGGTGATGTTCGAGACGTTCTCGCCACGGTTTTCCATCGCTTCCGCGGCTTCCTCGAGCTGCTCGCCCGACTGCACGCGCACTGTCATCAGCTGGCGCGTGACTTCGTTCTTCACCGAGTCGAGCAGCTGGCCGAAGAGCTCGAAGGCTTCGCGCTTGTATTCCTGCTTGGGCTGCTTCTGCGCATAGCCGCGCAGGTGAATGCCCTGGCGCAGGTAGTCGAGCGAGGCCAGGTGCTCGCGCCAGTGCGTGTCGATGCTCTGCAGCAGCACCATGCGCTCGAACTGGGTGAAGTTCTCCTGGCCGATCAGCGCGACCTTGGCGTCGAAGGTTTCGTTGGCGTTCTTGAGCACCTTCTCGACGATGTCATCGTCGGCGATGGCGTCCGAGGCTTCGACTTCCTTCTTGAGCGGCATGTCGATGCCCCACTCGTTGAACAGGCTCTTCTCGAGCCCGTCCAGGTCCCACTGCTCTTCGACCGATTCGCTGGGCACGTACTGGCGCACGAGGTCGGTGAAGCAGCCTTCGCGCAGCGCCGCGATCTGCGCCGTGAGGTCGCCCGCATCGAGGATGTCGTTGCGCTGCTGGTAGATCACCTTGCGCTGGTCGTTCGACACGTCGTCGTATTCGAGCAGCTGCTTGCGGATGTCGAAGTTGCGCGCCTCGACCTTGCGCTGCGCGCTCTCGATGCTGCGCGTGACGATGCCGGCCTCGATGGCTTCGCCGTCGGGCATCTTCAGGCGGTCCATGATCGCCTTCACGCGGTCGCCCGCGAAGATGCGCATCAGCGGATCGTCCAGGCTCAGGTAGAAGCGCGAGGAGCCCGGGTCGCCCTGGCGGCCCGAACGGCCGCGCAGCTGGTTGTCGATGCGGCGCGATTCGTGGCGCTCGGTCGCGATGATGCGCAGGCCGCCGAGCGACTTGACGAACTCGTGGTCCTTGGTCCACTCGGCACGCACGTGCTCGATGTCGGCCTGCTTGGTGGCTTCATCGCGGCCTTCGTCGTTCTCGATCGCCTCGATCATCTTCTCGATGTTGCCGCCCAGCACGATGTCGGTGCCGCGGCCGGCCATGTTGGTCGCGATGGTGATCATCTTCGTGCGGCCGGCCTGCGCCACGATGTCGGCTTCGCGCGCATGCTGCTTGGCATTCAGCACCTGGTGCGGCAGGCCCACCTGTGTAAGCAGGCCGTCGATGATTTCCGAGTTTTCGATGGACGAGGTGCCCACCAGCACCGGCTGGCCGCGCTCGTAGCACTCGCGGATGTCCTGGATGGCCGCCTCGTACTTCTCGCGCGTCGTCTTGTAGACGCGGTCGAGCTGGTCTTCGCGCTTGCTGACGCGGTTGGGCGGGATGATGACGGTCTCGAGGCCGTAGATCTCCTGGAACTCGTAGGCTTCGGTGT
Organism: Variovorax sp. 10L421; assembly: GCF_056395365.1. Classification (NCBI taxonomy): domain Bacteria; kingdom Pseudomonadati; phylum Pseudomonadota; class Betaproteobacteria; order Burkholderiales; family Comamonadaceae; genus Variovorax; species Variovorax sp. 10L421. Next base: position 19,249 of record NZ_JBFTJJ010000007.1, on the reverse strand, counting down.
CCGCCGTGCCGGTCATGCCGGCCAGCTTGCCGTACAGGCGGAAGTAGTTCTGGAAGGTAATGGAAGCCAGCGTCTGGTTCTCGGCCTGGATCTCCACGCCTTCCTTGGCTTCCACGGCCTGGTGCAGGCCGTCGCTCCAGCGGCGGCCCGTCATCAGGCGGCCGGTGAATTCGTCGACGATGACCACCTCGCCCTGCTGCACCACGTAGTGCTGGTCGCGGTGGTACAGGTGGCGTGCACGCAGCGCCGCATTCAGGTGATGCATCAGCGTGATGTTGGCCGGGTCGTAGAGCGATGCGCCCTCGGGAATCAGCTTCAGCTCGCCCAGGATGCGCTCGGCATTCTCGTGGCCGTCTTCGGTCAGGAACACCTGGTGGGTCTTCTCGTCGACCGTGAAGTCGCCGGGCACCGTGACGCCCTCGCCCGTGCGCGGATCGGCTTCGCCTTCCTGCTTGGTGAGCAGCGGCACCACCTTGTTGATGGCAAGGTAAAGGTCGGTGTGGTCTTCGGCCTGGCCGCTGATGATCAGCGGCGTGCGGGCCTCGTCGATCAGGATCGAATCCACTTCGTCGACGATCGCATAGTTCAGCCCGCGCTGGACCCGGTCGCCTGGCTCGTAGACCATGTTGTCGCGCAGGTAGTCGAAGCCGTACTCGTTGTTCGTGCCGTACGTGATGTCGCTGCGGTAGGCCTCCTGCTTTTCCTCGCGCGGCATCTGCGGCAGGTTGATGCCCACCGAGAGGCCGAGGAAGTTGTAGAGGCGGCCCATCCAGGTCGCGTCGCGGTTGGCCAGGTAGTCGTTCACCGTGACCACGTGCACGCCCTGGCCCGACAGCGCATTCAGGTACACCGGCAGCGTGGCGGTCAGCGTCTTGCCTTCGCCGGTACGCATTTCGGAGATCTTGCCGTTGTGCAGCGCCATGCCGCCGAGCAGTTGGACGTCGAAGTGGCGCATCTTCATGACGCGCTTGGAGCCTTCGCGCACGGTGGCGAAGGCTTCCGGCAGCAGGTCGTCGAGCGTTTCGCCCTTGGCGATGCGGTCCTTGAACTCCTGTGTCTTGGCGCGCAGCGCATCGTCACTGAGCTTCTCGAACTCGGGTTCGAGCGCATTGATGCGTTCCACCGTCTTGCGATACTGCTTGAGGAGCCGGTCGTTGCGACTGCCGAAGATCTGGGTCAGGAAGTTGGTTGCCATTGGGTGGAGATGGGCGGGCGCCTGATACGGCAGGCACTGCGACCGGATTCCCTAAGATATGGTGAAAGCAGTTGGGCGCGCCCGCTTCAAAATCAAGCTTGAAAGCAAGCGGCCTTTTTCCGGCGCGAACGCCGGCAAACCGGGCATTTTAGCTGTCTTGTTTCTAACCCCTGGATTACCCATGTATCGCCGCACGCCCCCTCCCATCTCGCTGCAGGACGCAGCGGAAGGCTCGCCCACCCTGGGCAGCCTGATGGCGCGCGCACGCGACGCTGCGGAGCGGCTCAAGGCCGTCGAGGGATTGATCCCGCCGGCCATGCGCAGCGCCATCCAGGCCGGACCCGCAGAGGGCGACGTCTGGTGCCTGCTGGTCAAGGGCAGCGCCGCGGCCGCCAAGCTGCGCCAGCTGTCGCCGATGCTGGTGACGCGGCTCAAGAACCGGGGATGGGACGTGGCGACCATCCGGATCAAGGTTCACACCGGACGCTGACAGCCCGCCAATGCCCGGAGTTTGATGTTTTGTCTGGAAGTAGATAATATTTCCAAATGACATCCGCGATCGCGCCTTCCAATGCCCAGCTCCTGCTGCTCGACAAGCACCAGGTCGACACCCTCCTCTCCCCCGACGACGTGCTGCAGGCCGTGCGCGAGGCCTTCGTGCTGCACAGCGAACGCGAGGGCCGCGTCTTTCCGGTCGTGCGCGAGCCGCTGCGTACGGGTGGGGTGTTCGGCATCAAGTCCGGCGACGTGCAGGCCCAGGACCTGCTCGGCTTCAAGGCCGCCGGCTTCTGGCCAAACAACCGGCAGCGCGGCGGCGAGCCGCACCAGGCGACGATCCTGCTGATCGACCCCGCGACAGGCCGGCCGCTGTGCGTCATCGACGGCAACACGGTGACGACCGTGCGCACCGGCGCGGCAGGCGGGCTCGGCCTGCAGCAGCTCGCACGTGCCGACAGCACGCGGCTGTGCCTCTTCGGCACCGGCGTACAGGCGCGCATCCAGCTCGACTTCGCGCTGCGGCTGATGCCCTCGCTGCGCGAGGTTCTTTATGTGAGCGCAAACGGCCAGCGCAATGCGGCGTTCGAGGCGCATTTCGCCGGCCGCTGCAACATCGCGCCGGCCACCGACCGCAACGCTGCAGTCGCCCGGAGCGACATCGTGATCACCGCCACCCCGGGTGGCGGCGGCGCGCTCTTCGATCTCGAAGCCGTTCGGCCCGGCACGCACCTGAACTGCGTCGGCGCGGACACCCGGGGCAAGCGCGAACTTCCCGACGGCCTGCTGCCGCGCGTGCGGCTGTTCGTCGACGACCGGACGCAGGCGCAGCAGATCGGCGAAACCCAATGGGCGCCCGACACGGCATGCATCGAACTGGGCGACCTGCTGAGCGGCAAGACGCCCTTCGAGCGAGCCCTCGCCGACATCACCGTCTTCGACATGACCGGCCTCGCGCTGCAGGACCTGACCGTCGCTCGCCTGCTGCATGCGCGCGCCGACGAAACGGGAACGGGCACACGCATCGCGTGGCCCTGGTAGTGCTGACTACACGGCGACGGCGGCGCCGAACAGCTCGGTCATGAACTGCGTCGATTTCAGGCCAGTGCCTGTCAGCAACGCGACCGTCGTCTCGCTGGCCTTGATGTCGCCGCGCTGCGCCAGCACCTCGATGGCCGCCGCTGCCGAGGCGGACGTCGGCTCCGCGTAGAGCCCGCTCGCTGCCAGCCGGCGCACCGCCGCCGCGATCTGCTCCTCGGTCAGCGCCACCGTCTTGCCATCCGTCTCGCGCAGCGCCTGCAGGATTTCCTGCAGGCGCACGGGCCGCCTGATCGCCGTGCCTTCGGCAATCGTCGGCCGCACGATGCGCTCCACCAGCGTCTCGGCGCCCGCCATGAAACTCGCATCGATCGGCGAGCAGTTCAGCGGCTGCGCCACGAAGATGCGGGGCAGCTTCGCGATCTGCCCCGCCGCCAGCAGTTCCTTGAAGCCGATCCAGCAGCCGAGCACATTGCTGCCCGCGCCGGTCGGAATCACGACGTTGTCGGGCGCGGTGAAGCCCAGGTCTTCCCACAGCTCGTAGGCCAGCGTCTTCGTACCCTGCAGGAAGAACGGATGCCAGTTGTGGCTCGCGTAGAAGATCGATTCCGACTGGCGCACCGCCTCGTATTCGGACTCTTCGCGCGGCCCCGGCACCAGTTGTACCTCCGCGCCGAAGGCCCGGATCTGCGCCACCTTCGGCGCGGGCGTGTAGCTCGGCGCGAGCACCTTCACGCGCATGCCCGCCGCCGCGCCGGCCGCCGCAATCGCCGCGCCGCCATTGCCGGAGCTGTCTTCCAGCACCGCATCGACGCCGATCTGCCGCAGGAAAGACATCATCACCGCCGCGCCTCGGTCCTTGAAGCTGCAGGTCGGATTGAACCACTCGAGCTTGAAGTAGGGCTCGAAGCCGCCCCACCGCTTCTGCACCAGCGGCGTGCAGCCTTCGCCCATGCTCGCGGGCTGGTCGATCGCCACGGGCAGCGCCGCGCGGTAGCGCCACAGCGAGCGGACGCGCGAATCGATGTCGTCGCGCCCGATGCCGGGCAGCGGCGTGACCATCATCGGGTGGCCGTCGTCGGAGCGCCATCGGCGTTCGGACAGGTCGTAGTGCCTGCCGGTGCGGGGATCGACATAGCGTGCGCGTTCTCTCGCGGTCATTCGCGGGCTCCAGTACAAAATTAGATAATACATCCAACACTATACTTTTTGTATGAATTGGATTGTCCGTCCAGAGCTGGATACATTCCACGGCATGAAGAAGAAGCCGAACAAGCAGCTCCTGGACATGCTGCGCAACATGGCCGAAGGCCTGGGCCAGACCTTTGCGCCCTTCTGCGAAGTGGTGGTGCACGACCTGAGCAACCCGAAGAACGCGATCTACGCCATCGAGAACAGCCTGAGCGGCCGCGAGGTCGGCCAGCCGGTCACCGAGCTGGGCCTCGCTCGCATCCGCGACCCGGAGTTTCCGGCGGTGATCGCGAACTATGCCAACACCTTTCCCGACGGGCGCAAGGTCAAGAGCACGTCCATCGGCATCAAGGACGACAGCGGCGAATACGTGGCCGCGCTGTGCCTCAACGTCGACCTCACGCTGTTCCAGAGCTTCCAGGGCGCGATCTCGCAGTTCACGAAGATCGACGACAAGGATGTGCACGAGCACCTCGAGAGCGGCGGCAACCACTCGGACCGCATCCACGCGCGCATCGACGAGTTCGCGGCGTCGCGCGCGACCACGTCGCGCTCGCTGAAGCCCGCCGACCGCAAGCAGCTGGTGCAGGAACTGAAGAAGGCCGGCATGCTGGAGGTCCGCCGGGGCGCCGAGATTGCCGCGGCGCACATGGGCGTGTCGCGCGCCACGGTCTACAGCGATGCGAAGTAAGGGGCTCGCCTCCTACTGCGGCTGCAGGCCGAAGGCTAGACAGGACGGTCGGGCCAGCTCGGATCGCCGGCCGCGCTGGCGGTCAGCATCAGCACCACATGCGCGTCGGCCGCGACGGCGTTGCTCTCGCGCAGCTGCCGCAGGGCAGCCAGGCCGCCGGCCGCGCACAGCTCGGCGCTGATGCCGGACGCCGAGAGCAGCCGGCGCGCGGCGCGCGCTTCGTTGTCGCCCACGACCACCGCGCCGCCGCCCGTCGCGGCGGCGGCCTGCCACTGCAGGTAGGTGACGGTGGCTCCGGCGGTGGAGAACTGCGCGGTGTGGCCCGGGTAGCTGTCGTTGAGGGGGCCGCCCGCGAGCACGCGCGCCAGGCGCGGGAACGGCTCCACGAGCCAGAGCCTCGGCAGGCGTGCGATGCGCCCCGCGGCCAGCAGGTCGCGAAAGCCCGCGTAGATGCCCCAGGCCAGGTCGCCGCGCGCGGTGGGAATCACGATGTGGTCCGGCAACCCGCCATCGGCCACGCATTCGAGCGCGATCGGCTTGTAGCCTTCGATTGCCAGCGGCGCGCTGCCCAGCGCGGGCAGGCGGTAGTTGGTCAGCGCAAAGTAGCCGGGGTGCTGCGCACGCTCGCGCACGAAGGCCCAGCGGCCCGCGTTGTCGGCGAACACATAGCGCCGCGCGCCGAGTGCATCGAGCTGCCGCGCATAGGTGGCCGGCATGCCTTCGTAGGTGGCCACTTCGCAGCCCAGGCCCGCGGCCCATGCATAGTGCGCCGCCGACACGGCCGCGTTGCCCGACGAGGCCAGCACCAGCGTGTGGGCGTCGAAATCGAGCGCCTGCGCCACGCCCACCGCGGTCATGCGGTCCTTGTGCGAGCCGGTGGGATTGCAAGACTCGTCCTTGATGGCCAGCCGACCCACGTCGAACTGCCGCGCCAGCTCGGGCACGTCCTGCAGCGGCGTCTGCCCTTCGCCCAGCGCGAAGCCGGAGGTGTAGGGCATGGGCATCGCTTCGGCACTGCCGGACAGGTAGCTGGCGCGCAGCGCGACGTGAAGGCCTCCGCGCCTGCACGCGGGACATCCGTCGTGCGCCAGCGCGAGGGGGAAGAGCGCATCGCACCGCAGGCACTGCAGGCCGCGCAGGTTCGGGTTGCGCACGGGCCTGGGTGTCCGATTGCGTGCCGCCATGCCCAAGGGGTTGCCCGAAGGATGAGCCGCGGAATCGAGGGGAGGAGCAGCGAACTTGAAGTCCAGCACGGGCGATGTCGTCACGGGATCAGGCATGGGAGGTTGTCACCAAATCTTTTGCAGTCGGAATCAAAAATTGCGCAGGGCCGGATACTCGATCGACAACCAGGCCCATCGATGGGATTCGCGGAAATCGGATACAGCGCCTCCTGCGGCAGGCTCACTTCCAGGTGAATTCGTGGTTCAGCCCGATCGCGAAGCCGCGCACGCCCTGCGGCCCGGTGCGCGACGCGCTCACGTCCACGCTGATCAGCGGCGTGAGGCTGAAACGCCCGCCAATGCGCGAAGTCCAGACGCCCGCCGCACGGTTGCGTTCTGCGATGAGCGACACGGTGTCGTTCAGCGCCCATTCGACGCCCGCGCCGCCGCGCGGCGTGCGAAGGCCGGTGCCCAGCGCCCAGTCGGCACCGAAGTTGACATGCACCTGCAGGCTGCTGGCCGGGCGCCACGTCATCGGCACGACGAACTGCCCACCCATGCGGCCGCCGCGCCGCAGGTCCGAGACGATGCCGGCCGACACGGCGGCGCTGAACGGCGCATCCGCCGCCTGCCCGTAGAAATTCCATTTGACCTGCGGCCCGCCGGTGACCGAGTGCACGCCCTGCACCGAGGTGCGGTCGAAGTTCAGGCCCAGCTCGATGGGACCCACCCGGCAGGCGGGCCCGAGATGGAACCCCGTGACCGGCTCCGTGCCCGTGCGGCTCCACCAGGTCTCGTACTGGCATTGGCCCGGGTCGAGCGTGCTGGCGTCGTCCACGTCGAAATGGCCGGCGGCCCGAGCGCCAGGACTCGCGCCCAGGCTCACGAACAGGCAGGAAGCAGCAAGCATCCAGCCGCGGCATGTCGGTCGGGTTGTTGTCCTGTTGTGCCTGTTGTTCTTCATCGCGCGCGTCCGGTGGACCTTGAACCATTCTAGGGACGCTGCAAGCAGGCGCCATGACACGGCGCGGGGAACCGGCGGCCATCGAACCTCAGATCTCGAACTGCGGCTGCAGCTCGCGGATGCGCTTGATGGCCACGCCGGCCGCGGCCGTGCGCGTCTCCACGCCGAGCTTCACGTACACCCGCTCGAGGTGCTTCTTGGCGGTGGCCGGGCTGCTACCGAGGATCTCGCCGATGTCCTTGTTGGTCTTGCCCTTGACCACCCAGTACAGCACCTCGGCCTCGCGCGCCGTGAGCTTCAGGCTCAGGCTCATGGCCTCGATCACGCCGGTGTCGGACACCTCGCGCATGACGATCATCCACTCGTCGCCGTCGTCGTCGCTGCTGGTCTGCTGGTGCAGGCGCAGCGTGAGGCTGCTGGCGCCCTGCACGATGGACAGCGCCGGCGGCTCGATGCCGCGCTGGCGCGCGTCGGGCGTGTGGCTGCGCAGCCATTCGAGCACCGCGGGCGGCGTCTCGGGCGCGCGCGTGTCGCAGTAGCGCTGCAGCAGGTCGCGCGCGAGGGCCGTCTGCCAGATCAGCCGGCCTTCGGGCAGGCGCACGGTGATGCTCGCGTAGCCGAAGGCATCGAGCGCGTTGCGCGCCTGCCCGGCCTGCCGCGCGTCCTGCCGCGCGCGGCGCGCGCCCTGCAGGTGCACGTTCATGCGCGCGAGCACTTCCTTCGGCTTGATGGGCTTGGTGACGTAGTCGACGCCCCCGGCTTCCAGCGCGGCCACGAGGTGCTCGGTCTCGGTGAGCCCGGTCATGAACACGATGGGAATGTGCGACGTGGCCGCATCGGCCTTGAGCCGGCGCGCCACTTCGAAGCCGTCGATGCCCGGCATCATCGCGTCGAGCAGCACGATGTCGGGCCGCGCCTGGGCGGCGCGCTGCAGCGCCTGTTCGCCGTTGGTGGCGATGAGCACGGTATAGCCCGATTCGTCGAGCGCGTCGTGCAGCACGGCGAGGTTGTCGGGCACGTCGTCGACGATCAGCACGAGATCGCTGTTGGCGCCCTGCTGCTCGCGCAGCGTCCTGGCGAGCGGCGATGTTTCCGCGGCGGGAGGTGGCGTCTGTGTCATGCGGCGCTTTCGACGGCGTCGGCGAGCGCACGGCTCATGGCTTCGAACTGGAACTGGCGCGCCAGCGTGCGCTGGGCCTCAGTCCATGCACTGCATTCGGGCTGCGCCGCGTCGATGGCGTCGAGCTGGTTCATGATGCCGCGGAAGTAGCCCAGCCCCACTGCCTCCTCGAGCACGCGCAGGCGCTCCAGCGAAGGTGGCAGCAGCGGGCGCGCAACTGCAACCGGCGCAGGCCCGGCGGCGGTGTCGGTCCATTGCAGCCCGAGCCGGCGTTCGAGCCAGTCGAGCAGCTCCGAGTGGCGCACGGGCTTCACGAAGAAGTCTTCGGGCGCAATGCCCACGTCGTTGTCGAGCCCCTTGTCGAAGGCGTTGGCCGAGACGATGGCCACCGAGGCCTCGGTCAGCCCCAGCTTGCGCGCGCGGCGAATCGTCTCCCAGCCGTCGATGCCAGGCATCGCGAGGTCGACGAACATCGCGTCGGGCCGGTAGCCGGCGGCGATGAGGTCCAGCGCATCGTGCCCGCTGGCCGCGCTGCGCAGTTCGAAGCCCAGCGGCGCGAGCACATGCCCCAGAAGGTCGCGGTCGGCCTCCTCGTTGTCGACCACCAGCAGGCGGCGGCGCGGGCCTTCGTAGCCGCGCCGCCCGCGCTGCACCGGCAGCGGCCGGCCGGTGCCGGCCATGGCGTCGTGCACGCGCGGCAGGAACAGGCGCACGCAGAACAGCGAGCCCACGCCCGGCGTGCTCTGCACCTTCATCTCGCCGCCCATCAGGTCGGTCAGCATCTTGGCGATGGTGAGCCCCAGGCCCGCGCCCGGCGCGGCCGATGCGCCCGCTGCATTCCCGCGCGCAAACGGCTCGAAGATCCGCTCGATGTCCCCGGCCGGCATGCCCGGTCCGGTGTCCTCGATCTCCACCGACGCGAACTCGCGCGCATAGGCCAGCCGCAGCGTGACCTGCCCGGCCGCCGTGAACTTGATCGCGTTGCCCAGCAGGTTGATGAGGATCTGGCACACGCGCTTTTCATCCGCGCGCACCACCTCGGGCAACGCGCCTGCAGCATCGAAGTGGAACTGCAACCCCTTCTCCGCCGCCTGCAGCTCGAACATGTCGGCCAGTTCGCGCATCGTGTCGGCGAAGCGCATCGGCCGCGCATGCAGCGTGAGCTTGCCGGCCTCGATGTGCGCGATGGCGAGCGTGCCCTCGATGAGCGACAGCAGGTGCTCGCCGCCGCGCTTGATGACCGCTACCGCCTGCTGGCGGTGCGGCGGCACCGAATGGTCTTCGCCCATCAGCTGCGCATAGCCGAGGATGCTGTTGAGGGGCGTGCGCAGTTCGTGGCTGATGGCGCTGATGTAGCGGCTCTTGGCCTGGTTGGCCTGGTCGGCGGCCTGCTTGGCCTGCTCAGCCGCGAGCTTGGCCTGCTCCGCGATCTCGCGCGCCTCGTCGGCGGCCTGCTTGGCGGCCTGCAGCGCGCGGTCGGTCTCGCGGTGCAGTTCGATCTCGCGCACCAGCAGGTGGGTCTGCCGGTTCGATTCTTCCTGCGCCACCTTGCGGCTCTGGTGCGCCAGCACCAGCCACCACGCAACGATGCCCGCGATGACCAGCAGCGCCATGTACGCCTTGAGGAAGCCCGAGCGCAGCGACAGCTTCTGCACGCCTGCCAGCGCCGCAGCCACGTCGGCCTCGGAGGCCAGCTCCAGCGCGCCTTCGCCGAACGCGCGCAGCTCCTGCTGGTAGAGCACGCCGAACACCACGGCCAGCAGCGGCACGATGACCAGCATCAGCAGCAGGAAGTGGCCGAGCCCCGTGTCGAGGTAGCGCCAGCTGCGCCGCGGCAGTAGCCAGCGCAGCACGCCGGACCACTGCGACGAGAGGCTCGCATGCGGCTTGCACAGGTCGCCGCAGCGCGCATCGAGCGTACAGCACAGCGAACAGATCGCGCCCTGGTAGGCGGGGCAATGCGCCATGTCCGGCCCCTCGTACTCGCGCTCGCAGATCACGCAATGCTGCACCTTCAGGCGTTGGTAGCTGCCGGTCTCGACCTTGGCCCACCGCACCGTGCGCGAACCTCCGGCAGGCGCGAAAGCCACCGCACCGTGGTGTTCATCGGAGCCGCGCGCCAGGTAGTACTTGCCCCCCGTCGCCCAGGCCAGCAGCGGCGATGCCACCAGCGCCGTGCCGAGCGCGATCAACGCCGAGAAGGCCTGCGCCAGCGGACCGAACATGCCCAGGTGCGCGGTGATCGACAGCACCGAGGCCAGCGCCATCGCGCCCACGCCCACCGGGTTGATGTCCCACAGGTGCGCGCGCTTGAACTCGATGCCCGGCGGTGACAGCCCCAGCGGCTTGTTGATGACGAGGTCGGCCACCACGGCCATCATCCAGGCGATGGCGATGTTGGCGAACAGACCGAGCACGTCGCCCAGCGCCTCGAACACGTTCATCTCCATCAGCATGAAGGCGATCAGCGCGTTGAACACCACCCACACCACGCGCCCCGGGTGGCTGTGCGCCACGCGCGAGAAAAAATTGCTCCAGGCCAGCGAACCGGCATAGGCGTTGGTGACGTTGATCTTGAGCTGCGAGATCACCACGAACAGCGCCGTGGCCGCCACCGCCCAGCCGTAGTGCGGAAACACGTACTCGTAGGCCGCGAGGTACATCTGGTTCGGATCGACCGCACGGTCGGCCGGCACCATGTGCGTGAGCGCCAGGTAGGCCAGCAGCGCCCCGCCCAGCATCTTGAGCACGCCCAGCACCACCCAGCCCGGCCCTCCGGCCAGCACCGCGCCCCACCAGCGGCGCGCCGTGGCCGCGGTGCGGGCGGGCATGAAGCGCAGGTAGTCGGCCTGCTCGCCCATCTGCGTGATCAGCGCGATGCCGACCGTGAGCGCAGCGCCAAACAGGTGCAGATTGAAGCCACCCGCGCCCGAGCGAACCCCGTTGTAGTGCACGATGCCCGCAAATGCACCAGGATCGCGCACCAGCACGTAGGCAAAAGGCACCACCAGCATCAGCAGCCACAGCGGCTGCGTCCACAGCTGCAGCCGGCTGATGGCCGACACGCCGTGCGTGACCAGCGGGATCACCACCAGCGCGCACACCAGGTAGCCCCACACAGGCGGGATGCCCAGCGCCAGTTCCAGCGCATAGGCCATCACCGCCGCCTCGAGCGCGAAGAAGATGAAAGTGAAGCTCGCGTAGATCAGCGAGGTGAGCGTCGAGCCGATGTAGCCGAAGCCCGCGCCGCGCGTGAGCAAATCCATGTCGACGCCGTAGCGCGCCGCATACACGCTGATCGGCACGCCTGCCAGGAAGATGATGAGCCCCGTCGCCAGGATCGCCCAGAAGGCGTTGGCGAAGCCGTACTGCACCAGCAACGTGGCGCCCACCGCCTCCAGGATCAGGAACGACGCCGCCCCGAAGGCGGTGTTGGCCACCCGCCATTCGGACCACTTGCGAAAGCGCTGCGGCGTGTAGCGCAGCGCGTAGTCTTCCAGCGTCTCGCTGGCCACCCAGCTGTTGTAGTCGCGCCGCACCTTGACGATGCGCTGGGGGGCGTCGTCGGGGCTGGTGGGTGTGGCATCGGGATTCACACCGTTTCGGTGCATCTTTCGTGCCACCCGTACGACTTTTGGCGAACAGGGCACGACTGTTGCAACGAAGCCGGCTTGCCCATAATGGCCGCCACCCTCCGCCACCCGATGCCGATCCCATGGAACTGACTCCGCGCGAAAAAGACAAGCTGCTGATCTTCACCGCGGCGCTGCTCGCCGAACGCCGCAAGGCCCGCGGCCTGAAGCTCAACTACCCCGAGGCCATCGCCCTGATTTCGGCCGCCGTGATGGAAGGCGCCCGCGACGGCAAGAGCGTCGCCGAGCTCATGAGCGACGGGCGCGGCGTGCTGACCCGCGCCGACGTGATGGACGGCATCGCCGAGATGATCCCGGACATCCAGGTCGAAGCCACCTTCCCGGACGGCACCAAGCTGGTGACCGTCCACCAGCCGATCGTCTGACACACCCCGAACAAGAAGGATTCTTTCCATGCGCAAGACCACTGCTTCCAGAAGCTTCGCACTGTTCTCCGCCCTCGTGCTGCCCCTCGCAGCCAGCGCCCACACCGGCGTCGACGGCGGCCTGCACCACGGCTTCACCACGGGGTTCCTGCATCCGCTGACCGGCGCCGACCACCTCGCCGCCATGGTCGCGGTCGGCCTCTGGAGCGCGCTGGCCGCGCGCCGCGCCTGGCCCGACCTGCTCTGGGCGCCGCTGGCCTTCGCCGGCATGCTGCTGGTGGGCGCGCTGATGGGCCTGGCCGGCGTGCAGCTGCCGGCGGTCGAGCCGATGATCGCGGCCTCGCTGCTGGTGCTCGGCCTGCTGGTGGCCACGCGCGTTCACCTGCCGGCCGTGGTCGCCATGGCGGTCGTCGGCGTGTTCGCCGTTTTCCATGGCGTGGCCCACGGCCACGAACTGGCGAGCGAAGAAGGCGCGGCCCTCACGCTGGCCGGCATGGCCGGCGCGACCGTGCTGCTGCACCTCGCGGGCATCGCAGTAGGCTGGGCGCTGCGTCACGCCAACGCATGGCTGCCGCGCGTGGCCGGCGCCGCGGTCGTGGTGCTCGGTGCGTCGCTGCTGGCACAGGCCGTCTGAACATGATCCCCGGCGAACTCCTCACCGGCGACGGCGAGCACACGCTCAACCCCGGCCGCCGTACCCTCACGCTGGTGGTGCGCAACACCGCCGACCGGCCGATCCAGGTCGGCTCGCACTACCACTTCGCCGAGACCAACGGCGCGCTCGGCTTCGACCGCGAGGCCGCGCGCGGCATGCGGCTGAACATCGCATCGGGCGCCGCGGTGCGCTTCGAACCGGGCCAGCAGCGCACGGTCGAACTGGTCGATTTTTCGGGCGATCGCATCGTCTACGGCTTTCGCGGCCTGGTTCAAGGGAAGCTTTAAACATGGCCACCATCGGGCGACGTGCCTACGCAGAAATCTTCGGCCCCACCGTGGGCGACCGGGTCCGTCTTGCCGACACCGGCCTGCTGATCGAAGTCGAGGCTGACTACACCTTGCGCGCCGGCGGCTACGGCGAAGAGGTGAAGTTCGGCGGCGGCAAGACGATTCGCGACGGCATGGCGCAATCGCAGCGCACGCGTTTGCAGGGTGCTGTCGACACGGTACTGACCAACGCGCTCATCCTCGACCACTGGGGCATCGTCAAGGCCGACATCGGCCTGAAGGACGGCCGCATCGCCGCCATCGGCAAGGCCGGCAACCCCGACGTGCAGCCGGGCGTGGACATCGTCATCGGCCCGGGCACCGAGATCATCAGCTGCGAGGGCAACATCGTCACCGCCGGCGGCATCGACAGCCACATCCACTTCATCTGCCCGCAGCAGATCGAGGAGGCGCTGACCTCCGGCGTGACCACCATGCTCGGCGGCGGCACCGGCCCCGCCACCGGCACCTTCGCGACCACCGCCACGCCCGGCCCCTGGCACATCGAGCGCATGCTGCAGGCGGCCGATGCGTTCCCGATGAACCTGGGCTTCCTCGGCAAGGGCAATGCGAGCCTGCCTCACGCGCTGCACGAGCAGATCGAAGCCGGCGTCATCGGCCTGAAGCTGCACGAAGACTGGGGCACCACGCCCGCGGCCATCAGCAACTGCCTCGACGTGGCCGACGCCACCGACACGCAGGTGGCCATCCACAGCGACACGCTCAACGAATCGGGTTTTGTCGAGAACACTATCGCGGCCGTGGGCGGGCGCGCCATCTGCGCCTTCCACACCGAAGGTGCGGGCGGCGGCCATGCGCCCGACATCCTGCGCGTGGTGGGCGAGGCCAACTTCCTGCCCTCCTCCACCAACCCCACGATGCCCTACACCGTGAACACGCTCGACGAACACGTCGACATGCTCATGGTGTGCCACCACCTCGACGCCGGCATCGCCGAAGACCTGGCCTTTGCCGAATCGCGCATCCGCAAGGAAACGATTGCCGCCGAAGACGTGCTGCACGATCTCGGCGCGATCAGCATGTTCAGCTCCGACAGCCAGGCCATGGGGCGTGTGGGCGAAGTCATCATCCGCACCTGGCAGACCGCGCACAAGATGAAGCTGCAGCGCGGCACGCTGCCGGAGGACAACGAGCGCAACGACAACTTCCGCGCCAGGCGCTACGTCGCCAAGTACACGATCAACCCGGCCATTGCGCACGGCATCGCGCACGAGGTCGGCTCGCTCGAAGTCGGCAAGTGGGCCGACATCGTGATCTGGAAGCCGGCCTTCTTCGGCGTGAAGCCCTTCACCATCCTGAAGGGCGGCACCATCGCGATGGCTGCGATGGGCGACCCGAACGCGTCGATACCCACGCCACAGCCGGTGCACTATCGGCCGATGTTCGGCGCGTACGGCGGTTCCCTCGCGAAAAGCTCGCTGACCTTCGTCTCGCAGGCCGGTCTGGCCTCGGGCATCAAGGAACGCTACGGCCTGAGCAAGAACCTCAGCGCGGTGAAGAACATCCGCAACGTGCGCAAGAAGGATCTGATCCACAACGGCTACACGCCGAGGATGGAGATCGATGCGCAGACCTACGCGGTGCGCGCCGACGGGCACCTGCTGACCTGCGAGCCGGCGAAGCTGCTGCCGATGGCGCAGCGGTATTTCCTGTTTTGAATGTCAGGGGCTGCGCGGTGCGAGGTGCTCGCGAATCCATTGGGCAAAGGAGGCTTCGTCGATCTCCCCCGCCGCGAGGCCGAGCGTCTTCAGTACGCAGTCCTCGTCGGACGCGAGGAGCTCGAATCCGTTGAGATCGAGGAAAGTTTCCATCGCAACGAATGCGGTTCTCTTGTTGCCGTCCACGAACGGGTGGTTGCGGGCGATGCCGAATGCGTAGCTCGCGGCCAGCGTGGCCGCATCGGGAGATTCGTACATCGCGCGGTTCTGCGGTCGGCCCATGGCGGATGCAAGCATTCCCTCGTCACGCACACCGGCGGGACCACCATGCTCGGCGAGCTGTTCTTCATGGACCAACTGGATCACACTCAGGTTCAGCCAGACCCAGTGTTGGTTGGCGGCGTTCACTTGGCAAGCTCGCGCAGAACATTGCGCCGCTTCTTCATGACGCGGCGCGCCGCCTCCATCTGCCGCTCGAACTCGTCGTCGTACGGCGTGATCGTGACCCCGCCGTTGGCGGCCTGCGTGAGGTAGACGGTGTCGCCCTTGCCCACGTTCATGCTCGCCAGCACTTCCTTGGGCAGGATGATGCCGACAGAGTTACCGATCTGAGTCAGTTTGAGGGCGGACATTGAACGCTCCGTTGAACAGAAGTTATAACGAACGTTATATTAGCCCGCCTCATTTGGAGCCGCAAGCCACCATGCTCACCGCCAACAAACTCATGCCCCAGGGCCGCGGCCTTGCGCCCGTTCTGCTCAAGCGCGCCGCCACCATCGAGCTCGACTGGGACATTCGCCAGAAAAGCCGCTTCGACGCCACCGACTCGCAGGGCCGCCAGATCGGCGTGTTCCTGCCGCGCGGCACCGCCGTGCGGGGTGGCGATGTGCTGGTGGCCGAAGACGGCTCGCTGGTCCGCGTCATCGCCGCGCCGCAGCCCGTGCTGCGCATCACGCATTGCACGGCCCACGGCACGCCTTTCGACCTGACGCGCGCGGCCTATCACCTGGGCAACCGGCATGTGCCGATCGAGCTCAGGCCCGACCATCTCAAGATCGAGCCCGACCATGTGCTGGCCGACATGCTGCGTTCGATGCACCTGATCGTCGTGGCGGTGGAAGAAGCCTTCGAACCCGAGAACGGCGCCTATGGTTCGCATGAGCATTCGCACAGCGGGGGTCACAGCCACGGCCATGGGCACTCGCATGGCGGCAGCAAAGGCCCGAAGCCGCTCGTGCTCGCGCCGGAACTGCTCGACGAGCATGGCCATGCGTGATCCGGGGCGCGCTCACGCCGACGGGGGACATTCGCGGAGGGGAGCGCCCGGTGGCCTGTGCACGCGCCCCGAACAAAGTCGCGCAGTGAAAAACTGACATGCCCAACCCAGTCAGCGCCAACAGCTTGCTGCAGCTCATCTGGCTCGCCTCGCCGGCCTTGCCCGTGGGCGGCTTCTCGTATTCCGAAGGCATCGAGGCGGCAGTGGAATGGGCCGGCGTCGACTCGGAGGCCAAGGCCGCCGAATGGCTCGCCGACCAATTGCACCTGAGCTTCGCGCGCGGCGATCTCGCGGCCTTTGCGCAGGCCATCGCGGCCTGGCGCGCCAACGACATGCCGCGCATCCGCGAACTCAATCAGTGGGTGATGAGCACCCGCGAATCGGCCGAATTTTTCCTGCAGACCGAACAGATGGGCCGCTCCTTCGTCGAGTGGCTCAAGCTGCACCACGCCGACACGGCCGAAGTATTCACCGACCTGCCCGCGAGCTACCCCATCGCCTTCGCCTTCGCGGTCGGCCGCACCGGCGCCACGGTGCACGACGGCTGCCTGGCCTTCGCCTTCGGCTGGGCCGAGAACATGGTCGCCGCCGCCGTCAAGGCCGTGCCGCTCGGCCAGAGCGCGGGCCAGCGCATCCTGGGGCGGCTGGCGCAGGAAATCCCGGATGCCGTGGCCCGCGCCATGGCCCTCGGCGACGACCAGCGCCAGGCCTTCGCGCCCCTGCTGGCGGTGTTGTCGGCCCGTCATGAAACACAATATTCCCGCCTCTTCCGAAGCTGAACCGGACACCCCCTCCATGACCTCCGCCCTGCACCACATCCCCCGTCGCACCAAGAGACTGCCCCCGCTGCGCGTAGGCATCGGCGGCCCGGTCGGCTCGGGCAAGACCACGCTGCTCGAGATGCTCTGCAAGGCGATGCGCGACAAGTACGACCTGATCGCCATCACCAACGACATCTATACCAAGGAAGACCAGCGTCTGCTGACGGTGTCTGGCGCGCTGCCGGCTGAACGCATCATGGGCGTCGAGACGGGCGGTTGCCCGCACACCGCCATCCGCGAGGACGCGTCGATCAACCTCGAAGCCATCGACCGCATGCTCGAGGATTTTCCGGACGCCGACATCGTGTTCGTCGAATCCGGCGGCGACAACCTCGCGGCCACCTTCAGCCCCGAGCTGTCGGACCTCACGATCTACGTGATCGACGTGGCGGCCGGCGAAAAGATTCCGCGCAAGGGCGGCCCCGGCATCACCAAGAGCGACCTGTTCGTCATCAACAAGACCGACCTCGCCCCCTACGTGGGCGCGAACCTCGACGTGATGGAGCAGGACACGCAGCGCATGCGCCGCCAGCGGCCCTACGTGATGACGAACCTCAAGACGCTCACCGGCGTGGCCGAGGTGGTCGCGTTCATCGAGGAACGGGGCATGCTGGCCGCAGCCTGAAGCAGCTCGGCTGCAGCCGCTTCAGGGTAGCCCGAGGTAGACGCGCAGATCGTCCCTGCGCGTGCCGGCAGACGCCACGGCCGTGCGCAGGCGAGCCTCGGTCACGCCGAACCATTTTGTCCAGTAGTCGACCTCTTTCAGGTCGGTGACATCAATCTGCTCATCGTCCTGCGGAATGCGGACCTCGCTGGCCTCGGGCATCGTCGTCTCCATGAAGAATTTGGAGACGGCAGTCTCTCCGCCTGCCGGGCGCCGCCGGCCGGACGGATTCGAATCGGCTTGCAGGACAACTTCCCATGGCGCGGCGGCGCTCAGAGTTCGCTGCCGTCGCGCAGCTGCCGCGCCTTGTAGACCAGCCGCACGCTCGCGCGGCGCGGATCGCCGGCCTGCTGCTGCACGTAGACGTCGGTGTCGTTGCTCACCCATGCGGCGTACGCGCTGCCCGGGTCGTGCGATGCGAGTTCATTGCCGAACGCCCCTCGGCCCCATCGCACGAGCGCCGCGAAGGCCGCCGCGCCGTTGTCGGGCGTGGCCTGCGCCGTCGCCACGTATTCGACGCGGCGCAGCTCCGAGGCGGCGAAGAAGAAGGTCGGCTCGAACAGCAGCCCCGCCATCTCGACCGGGGCCGCGCGCCAGCTGCCGGCCAGTCCGCCGCTCAGCCGCTGCGGGCGCTGCACACGCTCGGCCGCGGGCAGCACGGCCCGCAGTTCCTCGGCCGACATGCCAAGGTGCACGCCCGCCGGCAAGGCCTGCGCATGCAGTGCACCGGCGGCGAGAAGGGCCGCGCTCGCGGCGAGCGCACGGAGAAAAGAGGTCGGAGAAGCAATGGATCGCACGTTCGGCATCGGGAAAGAAAGGCGGCGGCACCGTGGGACCGCGAGTATGGCGCGGAGTTCCAGGAGGTCCGTTTCGGCCGGCGTCGATCAGTCAGCCGGTCAATCCCTGAACGCGCTCGCCGGCCAGCAGCGGCAGGCGCAGCGTCAGCCCCAGCACGCCTCCTGCATGCGGCGCCGAGTAGATGCGTCCGCCATGGTGGCTGGCGATGCGCTCGCAGGTCCGGGCGCTGGCACCGACTGCCGCCGTGTGGGCGTTGTCGAAGAACCTCGCCAGCGGCGGCCGCACGTCGACGGCATCGAGGTCGCGCCAGTGGATCACCGCCTGCCCGCCCTCCGCCTGGGCGCAAACCTGCAGCGTCGCGCCCGCGCGCATCACGCTGGCCGCATATGCCGCGACCTTGGCGAGCAGATCGCGCAGCTCGTTCTCTATCGCCAGCACGGGAACAGCCTCTGGCGGCAATTGGATGTCGAGGCGGATGCCCCGGCAGGCCGGGGCGGCATCGAGCAGCGGCCGCAGGTCCTGCACGCGGCTCGCGCCCAGCCTTTGCTGCGCCTCGTCGCGGGCCTGCGCCGCGAGCTCGCGCGCCCTCGCGCCCTGCCGCAGGTTGGTGATGAACAGCGAAAACATCATGCAGGCCACGCCGGCCATGCCGAGGAGGATCACGCCGGCGATGACCGTGCCGAGGTTGCCGGAGTGCAATTGCGCCCCGGTCATCAACGGGCTCCTGGAGCCTGGGCGTCGGGTTGACCCGGCATGCCGCGCATGCAGCCGTCCCGCGCGCCGTAGTTCATCGGCGGCCCTTCGCCGCGAAAGCCCGGCGCGGGACCATGGAGCATGGGTGGAGGGGGCGGAGGCAGCATGATGCAGCCGGTCAAGCTGCAAGCCATCAGCACGCTCGCAAAGAGTCGGATTCGGTCCATTGGAAAACTCACTGCTGGCTGGACAAACAAGAGCCGTGCGGGAGAAAGGAGCACGCGCCCTTTTGTCCCGCGCGGCGTGCGCTCTGCATCAGAACGCGTGGCGGATACCGAAGTCGTAGCCGGTGGAAGAGCGCGGCAGGCCCGTGTAGCTCACGCCCGCGCTGCCGTAGCCCGTGGTGCTGGCCGACACCAGGCTGCCCGTGTAGTTCGCGTCGTTGCGGTTGTTCACGCG